>JBGYWU010000100.1:0-4261 GCA_041842265.1 Candidatus Limimorpha sp.
ACCAACCATCCGGAAAACCAATGGGACTATGTCGAATTTCATGACGGAGGAGATGCAGACAGATTAGGTGTAGTGTATGTATGTGGTGGTAGCCTATCCATGAGAAACTGCACAAGACGGATGACTGGTTCGAATCCTTTGCCAAGTATCTGAAATAGAATATCATTTTAAAATCAGCAAAAGGCGGCAGGGGCGACAGGGCATTGTCAAGGCAATCCTGTAGGGATGGCGTATGACAGGCAGGCGGTAAAATGCGATGTAACCTCTGTCGACAAACAAATTCCACATTCCGATGAGGTAGAGACACGCTTGGCGTGTCTCCACTATTGACGTATTCAATAGATTTCACCAATGCGTCGATACAGAATATCGATTCGCAACGTGTCGGTAAATATCTTATTTTTGCACTCGACAACAAACCAAATTCATTAACAACAAAAAAGGAGACAAAAATGAAAAAGTATGAATGCACCGTTTGCGGCTATATCTATGATCCAACGGTGGGTGATCCAGATAGCGGCATCGCTCCAGGAACCCCGTTCGAGGAAATCCCGGATGATTGGACATGCCCGCTCTGCGGCGTAGGGAAGGAAGACTTCCAGGTCGTAGAATAACGAAATACCATTTTGAAAATCCAATGGGTTTTGTCGGAGTTCACGGCAGAACCCTTTTGGCTATGGGGAAGTAGCCAAATTATCATGCGGTTTACAGCTGGTGACACATGACATCAAAGGTTGATGAAAGGGACACCAGCATTCTATTAATCCATTAAATGATTGAAGCGATGAAAATAGCACTACCTACAAAGAACGATGGCAACATTGACAGCCATTTCGGACATTGCCGGTATTACACCATTTGCACCGTTTCCGATGAAGAAAAAAAACTTCAGTATGAACGTTTGGATTCACCGGTGGGATGCGGCTGCAAAAGCGACATTGCCCCCATCTTGCATGGTATGGGAGTGACGGTGATGTTGGCTGGCAACATGGGCGAAGGTGCCATCAATGTATTGAAAAACAAAGAAATTAAAGTCATTCGGGGCTGTTCGGGTAAAGTGGAAGATGTGGTCAGAGACTACTTGGACGGAAAATTGTCCGATTCGGAGAAGGTCTGCGCGGAGCACAATGCTCATGTGTGCGGCAATGGCATTTCCGTTGTGGGCATGAAAACGGACGAATAATTTTCGGTAAGTAATTGTATAAATCTGCCTATTGTTTGTCAAATCGCGAACTTTGTTTTCATATCATCTTAAATTCATCGTTCTTTGCACCCCGAAAGCAAAACAGATGAAAAAGGCATGCGTCATATTGACAATTACCGGCTCCGACAGCACGGGGGGATCGGGGGTTCAAGCCGACATCAAGACCATTTCCATGTTGGGAGGGTATCCTGTATCGGCCATTACCTCAGTCACCATGCAGAACACCTTGGGTATTCAGGAGTTCTATGATCTTCCTGCATCCATTGTGGCAGGACAAATTGGGGCCATCATCGATGACCTTGAACCTCAGGTGTTTAAAATTGGCATGGTGAGAAATCCCGAAGTGCTTGAAACCATTGTCGCTTTGTTGAAACGCTACAGGCCTGCGCATACAGTGTATGCACCGGTAGTGGTGTCGAGCCGTGGCGATGTGCTGATGTCAGACGTAATGGTGGCGAAGGTATTGAAGCATCTTCTTCCGGATTGTTCGTTGGTCACCCTTAAAAGAAGCGCGGCCTCCTTTATGCTGGAGCATCCAGTGGAGACCGTCGAGGAAGGTGTCAAAGCCGCAGAAGAACTTATCGGGAAAGGGTGCGGCGCCGTGCTCATCCAAGGCTTCGATACGCCGTCATCCACCCTAACCGATGTTCTTCTGAGGAAGGGCGACTCTGAACCCTCCTACTTTGCTTCACCTTCGGCAGTTGATTTCAACGCCCACGGCGCAGGAAGCAACCTTTCGTCGGCCATCGCCGCCTATTTAGGGCAAGGTCTGGATGTCCGCGACGCCATTGTTTGCGCAAAGACGTTCATCAACCAGCAGGTGGCCTACGCCTGCGACTTGCAAGGACGGAGCAGCGAGCTGTACAACGCGTTGATCAACAAGATTTCGGCACATCACAAAACGAATAGCGATGTGCGTTTCTATGCGGATTGTCTCAATGTAAGCAGCCGCTACCTGGCCCAGGTGACCAAGCGCATTGCGGGAAAGGCTCCTAAGACCCTTATCGATGAATACCTGATCAAAGAGATTGAAATCCAGCTGAGTACCACAGGTAAAACCGTTCAGGAAGTGGCTTATGAGTTCGGTTTCAGCTCACAGGCGCACTTTGCGAAGTTTTTCAAGAAGATGAAGGGCTTGACTCCAAGCGAATACAGAAAACAAAATGTAAATATTCAATCATAATATCAAACACTATGGCAGAAAATAGACAAGAGTTTAATCGCAATCTCGCCCAAATGCTTAAGGGCGGTGTAATTATGGATGTGACAACTCCCGAACAGGCCCGTATCGCTGAAGAAGCAGGTGCTTGCGCCGTGATGGCCTTGGAGCGTATTCCGGCTGATATCCGTGCCGCTGGCGGCGTATCGCGTATGAGCGACCCGAAAATGATCAAGAGTATTCAGGAAGCCGTTTCCATTCCCGTCATGGCAAAGTGCCGTATCGGTCATTTTGCAGAGGCGCAAATTCTGCAAGCCATCGAGATCGACTATATCGATGAAAGCGAAGTGCTTTCGCCGGCTGACGACATTTACCATATCGACAAGAACAAGTTCGACGTTCCTTTTGTGTGCGGTGCCAAGAATTTAGGCGAGGCCTTGCGCCGTATCGCCGAAGGTGCCACCATGATTCGTACCAAAGGCGAACCCGGGACGGGCGACGTTATCCAAGCGGTGCGCCACATGCGCATGATGCAGTCGGAGATGCGCCGTATCGTCGGCATGACCGAGGATGAACTTTATGAAGAAGCCAAGCAACTGCAGGCACCTTACGAATTGGTGCGCTTCGTGCACGACAACGGCAAGTTGCCCGTGGTGAATTTTGCAGCAGGTGGCGTGGCTACCCCTGCCGATGCCGCCCTCATGATGCAACTTGGTGCCGAAGGCGTTTTTGTGGGTTCGGGCATCTTCAAGTCCGGCAATCCCAAGAAGAGAGCCTGTGCCATCGTCAAGGCCGTGACCAACTACAACGATCCCAAGGTGCTGGCTGAACTTTCGGAAGACCTCGGCGAAGCCATGGTGGGCATCAACGAGCATGAAATCGAGCTGTTGATGGCCGAACGCGGCAAATAACCGAATCATAACTATTTCCGAAGAAATAACACATGGAAATCGCAGTATTGGCCCTTCAAGGCGCTTTTATTGAACATGAGAAGATGTTGCACCGACTGGGTACAACATCTTTTGAAATCAGACAACGCTCCGACTGGAACCGCCCCAAAGATGGTGTCATTCTTCCCGGAGGAGAAAGCACGACCATGATCAAGCTGTTGCACGAACTGGATTTGTTTCAGCCTGTGCAAGAGGCCATAAAAAACGGACTGCCTGTGTTTGGCACATGCGCAGGGCTGATTTTGCTTGCCAAGGAAGAGGCGCGAAGAAGCACGCCGCTTCACCTCGCCACAATGGACATGGAGGTATGCCGCAATGCCTACGGCAGGCAGTTGGGCAGCTTTTACACGGAATCGAATGTCGAAGGGCTTGAGAACAAGGTTCCGATGACTTTCATTCGCGCCCCTTACATCAAACGGCTGTGGGGTGAAGCGCAATGTCTGGCAACGGTTGACGGACATATTGTGGCAGCAAGGCAAGGCAACCAGCTTGTCACGGCCTTCCATCCGGAGCTTAATGAAGACGTGTCGCTGCACCGCTATTTTCTTGATATTGTAAATAATTATAAATCAACTAATTAATTATAAATAAGTGCCATTTGGAGGCGGATTTTGGGTACTGAGGAGAGGGAGTTTGCCATGGCCGTTCCAGGCTTGTATGTGTTGCGGTTCCGCCCTATGGAAGGGGTGAAGAAAACGGCAAAAACAGTCGTTCAATAAATAGACACCTCCCCCACCTCCCCGTGCCATTGCGAGCAAACCAAAGATTCGACAGAGGCAATCCAGGAATCGCCACAAGCGATTTCCCGTAGGGAAAAACTATCGGTTGAACTTTTGAGAAGCTGTTTAAAAATGGATAAAAAAGGATTGTATGGACGACAAAATTTTTGTATAAATAATTGATAATCAATTTGTTAATTGGATATTATTTCGTATCTTTGTGGTTTCC
>JBGYWU010000101.1:0-14431 GCA_041842265.1 Candidatus Limimorpha sp.
AGGTGTGGTGACTTTCTTGCTGGCTGTCATTTTTGATATTGAATTCTCTTTTAATGACATCAGAGTTTTGTTGGGTTTGGATAAAATTGAGGTTAAAGGTATGATTGGGCTTAGCCGTCTTACTGCCGACTCTTCGTTGGTGTACACCATCTCCTCAATAGGCATTATAATTGGAAGCTATTTTGCTGGATTCTCTCGTTGTAGAGAAGAGGATGAGTTTACCCAGTATCTGCGTTATAGGGCGCTCACTATTACTATGTTCTTGTTGTTATCATCCAGCCTTGTAGTGCAAATATTCTGTTGGGGATTGAATTTCCTTGTGGTTCAAAATATTTTTAGTGCCATCTCGCCGTTGTTCTACATGCTGTTGTTCCACATAACACTGTTTTTGAAAGGAGGCGACAATGAAGAATACCATCAAGGTGGAGCGTGCAATAATAGACATTACCCAAGATGAGTTGGCTCAACGTGTAGGTGTTTCTCGTCATGCTATTAATGCCATAGAACGGGGAAAATATATACCCTCAGCCACGCTGGCTATCAAGATAGTGCGTGTGTTTGCCAAGACCGTAGAAGAGGTGTTCACTCTCGAGGAGGGCGATTGAGAATTGGGAAAAATGCAAAAATTGACTAATAAAATCAATTCCGGGCAATAAATCTATATATCACACGTTATATATGATAGCATTATGTAGGGATGCTTGAGCCGAAAGCATCTCGTTATCCCACCGAATGGTCTTAGTATGTTCGAGTCGAGGAATCCCAATGTGATGGCAAAAACATTTATTTTGTATATGTTTATGAACACATTGTTGATTGATAACCACGACTCGTTTTCGTATAATCTACTGCATCTCTTGCAGGCCGCAGAGCCGGGGTCCGCTGTTGAGATTGTATATAGCGAGGATGTCAGGATGGAGGATATTTTACGGTCGCGCAGGGTGGTGCTTTCGCCGGGTCCTGGTGTCCCTGAGCAACGGCAGGGGTTAATGAGATCGATAGAGTGGGCAGCTGGTAGAAGACCTTTATTGGGAGTCTGTTTGGGACATCAAGCCATAGCTGTACATTTCGGAGCGGCACTTAGGCAGCTCAAGCACCCGACACATGGCATCAGAGATGATTTGAGACAGACAAAAGGGGTTCTCTTTCAGGATATGGGTGTTACGTCTGTGGCTCGCTATCATTCGTGGGCAGTGGATCCCGAGACGTTGCCCGAATCGCTTGAGGCTACTTCATACAGCGAAGATGGATACATTATGTCGCTCCAACACAAGGAACTTCCAATTTGTGGGGTACAGTTTCATCCTGAGTCGTATGCTACTACAGGTGGGTTGCAGATGATTCGTAATTTTTACAGATTATGATTTTCACTACACCAACGGAGGCTGCCGCGGAGATGAACCGTTTGGGCAAAGAGGGTGTGCCATTCCTTTTTGCCTTTGACTATGAAATGAGACAGGCTTTTGTTGTGCCTGATCCATTGGAGCAGGATGAGGTGCTGTTTGAACTGCCTGGTTGCTCTAATAGAACGCATAAAAAAAGGCTAAGCACGCCATCGGTCGAGCCCCACAATATGAGCTACGAAGGGTATAAAAAAGGGTTTGATATAATCCAGTCGGCATTGTTGAGGGGCGATTCGTATCTTGCCAATTATACTGTAAGTACCCCTATTGATATGCCTCATACGTTAAGGGAGGTTTTTGATGCGGCTAATGCCCCGTTTTGTTTGCTGGTGCCGGGGAGGTTTGTATGCTTTTCGCCAGAGCGGTTTGTTAGGATTGAAGGTAATAGTATCAGCACATATCCAATGAAAGGAACAATAGATGCTTCTGTACCAAACGCAGAGAGTGCGATTTTGCAGGACCCGAAGGAGTTGGCAGAACATTTGACGGTTGTGGATCTGTTGAGGAACGACATTGGCATGGTGGCAGATAAGGTGGAGGTGAGGCGGTTTAGATATATTGAAAGGATAGAGACATCCCAACGTACAATACTTCAGGTAAGTAGCCATATCGTGGGAGAGTTGTCAATCGATTGGCAAAAAGAGATAGGCAGCATGATGTTGCGCCTACTGCCGGCTGGCTCGATATGTGGTGCTCCTAAAGAATCGACCTGTAAGGCAATATCAGAGGCAGAAAAAAGAAATAGAGGTTTTTATACGGGGGTGTTTGGTCTGTTTGACGGAGAGGGGCTTGATACGGCAGTAATGATACGCTTTATCGAGCAAAAGGGCGATAGGTTTTACTACCATAGCGGTGGCGGGATTACGGTGAACAGCCTATGCAGAAAAGAGTACGAAGAAGTGAAGCAAAAGATATATCTGCCATTATGAAAGAACCTGTATTCATAGAAACGATGAGACTTACACATGACGGTCTGGCTCATATCGAATATCATCAAGCACGTGTAGATCGTACAGCGAGGACGTTTGGATTGAGCTACTTGGATTTGGAACAGTACATCAGACATAAAATACCTCAACAGCTACCTGCAAGTATATGCCGCTGTAGATTGTTGTATGGCGATGTGGAGCCGGAGGTAATGGTGGCACCATATGTACCTTTACAGCGAAAGGTGGTGAGGCTGGTAGAGAATGACGATATTGAGTATTCATACAAGTATGCTGATAGAGATGCTTTGAACAGACTTGTGACTGAAACACGTGCGTGCGATATTATAATAGTTAAGAATGGACTGTTGACAGATAGTGCAATAGCCAATCTCGTGTTTAACGATAGTTCAGGTAGATATACGCCACGAATACCTTTGCTTATGGGTACGGCAATCACACGCTTTGTGGATGAGGGAATGGTGGAGGCGGCAGACATTCGTCCTAAGGATCTACGGGACTTTGTATCGGTGACGTTTGTGAATGCTTTGGGGCAATTTACCTATCCGATTAGTATTCTTTATGGCGAATGAGATCTTAATAAAAGTCCATTCATGGTATTTGATAAATGTGAGAGAGTGCCACTTAATGACATACAAAGGTGATTAAATCACCTTTGTATCAATGGCATCCCAACAAATAAGCCTGTCACGCCACTGCCAGAGACGGGAAATGATACATAGGGGGGATGTGAGATTTGTGCACTATGGGGAGATATCAAATCACAACGATTTGATGCGGGTTCTTGTGATTTGAAACAAAATTATTTAGGACGCCTATTGAGCAATTCATCAAAAGTGCATCCGGGGAGAATCAAGAGGGTAGCCATCAATATCCCAAAGCACCGCATTGACAGAAGATACGCCTTCACCATCATGCCCTACTACGAACTGGGCGATGAACTCTACAGCTTTACCACCTTCGAATATTTCGAGCCTATCAGCTTCTATTGGGACGGGCCGCGTGCCGAGCGCTGGGTGGTCGTTACGGTGCCGCCACGTATCAGCTACTACCACCGTCCAAACACCTACCGTTACTACTACGACGGCTACTTCCCACCGATGCCGCCTCACGGACACGGCTATGGGACTCCTCCGCCAATGGATCCGAGACACCATACCTATAACTACCACCGCAACAACGGGGGGTACATGTCCGCAAACAACAACAAGGCAACGCACAATGCAACGGTCAGGCCGAAAGCAAATGGAGGCAGTATGAGCTCAGGCAATGGCAGCTCAAGCAACTCAACCACAACCAAAACAAACAACGGCAGCTCAAGCAGCCGGGTGAACAACGGCAGCAACAGCCGATCAAGCAGCGGACGCAGATAATACAAGAAAGATTGAAAAAACGGGGGCGAGCCAAGGTTTGCCCTCGTTTTTTTTACTATTTTTGCAGAAACCTTTCAAGCCGTGAAAACCGTCAATTTCGCAAAAAGAAACAGCATCATCAACCAATACGTGGCCGAGATGAGGGACATTAATATACAGTCTGACCGCAACACCTTTCGCCACAATTTGCAACGCATTGGCCAAATGATGGCCTACGAGGTCAGCAAAACCCTACACTATTCCTTGAAGCCAATCCAAACTCCACTGGCTGTAGCGGAGGCCAGCACTCCCGACGACCATATCGTCCTGGCCACCGTGTTTCGCGCAGGCCTGCCCTTCCATCAAGGCTTCTTGGACGTGTTCGACCAGGCCGGAAACGCTTTCGTTTCGGCTTACCGCTACTATTTGGACGAAAAACACGAGGAGGTTGGCATCAAGGTTGAATATTTGGCCGCCCCCGACCTAACAGACAAGACTGTCATCATTGCCGACCCCATGCTCGCCACTGGAGGCAGCCTCAAGCTAGCCTACCAAACCCTATGCACAAAAGGCATTCCGAAACATTTGCACCTGTGTTGTGTCATCGCCGCCCAAGCAGGCATCGACAATTTGATGAAACTCTTCAAACCCTTTGACAATGTCACACTATGGTGCGCTGCCATCGACCCCATCCTGAACGAACACAAATATATTGTCCCCGGCCTCGGCGATGCAGGCGACCTGGCGTATGGTGACAAAATCTGATTCCGATTCGTAGATTCGTTTTAGGAAACGTCAATACAATGCATTATTGTTTTTCCTTCAAGGTCTCCACAATGGCATCGATCAGGTTATAGGCACCGTCGTACACGTCTTTTACTGTGGCATCCAACATGTAGGCGGGTGTAGTGAACACCATCAACTCATTGTCGGCACACACATCGCCATGCTCGGTTTGTACGTGAAATGCCCCCATCTTTCTGATGTTTTCCGCATCGTCCGTGCCTTCATTCCCTAAGGTAACACACACGCCAGGCAGCAGCTTGGCGAACATTACGGGAGCAATGCACATTCCACCGATGGGTTTGCCAGCCTCGCGGGTCTCGATGATAGCACGGGATACATCGGGTTGCACCTCCATGTCGGCACCTTTATAGGCATAATCACAGAGGTTCTTCGCCACACCGAAACCGCCACTGAACAGCAAGCCGTCGAAGTCTTCGGCCCTGTACTCTTCAATGGGCTGAATACCGCCACGGGCAATGCGGGAGGCTTCCGTCATCATGTTACGTGTTTCGGCGGCCTTCTCTCCTTTCAAATGGTCAACAACCTCAGTCTGAGCGCGATTGGGCGCAAAACACCGGTATTCACAATGATGTTGCTCGATGGAAAGCAACAAGGTGACAGTTTCGTTGATTTCGCTGCCGTCCATACGACCGCAGCCGGCTAGAATTACTGCAAATTTCTTCATGGCAAAAATACATTGGATTGGGCGCAAAGGTAGGAAGTTTTTGCCAAAACATGTATCAGTTTGAAAAAAAAATGCCAATGCCGTGTTACACAACATAACGAAGAAAGCGTTAAACACCATTCCCAAACGGCCGAAAACGGTGCATCCCATTAGTTCAAAAAGCCAAACTAGCCTGCCTTCATTCCCAGATCGGCTTCCTCTTTTCAAAAAACGCTCTCATGCCTTCCTGACCGGTTTTCGAGACCCGCTGGTTGGCAATAAGCATTGAAGTCTGCATGAAAAGCGGGTTGTTCGGGTCGTCAGTGCCGCTCACCATGCGAATCAAGTTCTTGCACTCAGCAACGGCATCGGGCGAGGCCTGCACGAAATGGCCGATGTAGAATCGCTCACAGTCAAGCATTTCCGCCCCTTCAACTATTACATTTACCAATCCACATGCCTTAGCCTCATCAGCAGTGAAGCGTCGGCCCGTAAGCATCAGTTCTCTTGCGGCAGTTGGACCGATTTTGGGCAAGACGAACGGAGAAATGGTTGCAGGGCTGAGGCCCAGTTTCACTTCGGAGAAACCGAACTCCGTTGCTCGGTCGGCAATAACGATGTCGGCTGCGGCAACCATGCCGTTGGCGCCACCGATGCAGGCACCATGTACCTCAACAATGACCGCCTTATTGCAAAAATGAATCGTTTGGAACAGCTTCGACAGCCGTGCGGCGTCATCGAGATTCTGAGGATAGCTGAAATCGACCATGTCCTTCATATAGTTAAGGTCGGCACCGGCACAAAAGGCTTTTCCATTGCCTTTCAGGATGATGACACGGATGTCGTCTCGGTCACCGAGCCAATCGAAGACTTCGGTCAGCTCTCGTATCATTTCGGCATTCAGTGCGTTGCGCACCTCAGGGCGGTCGAGGTTGAGCCATGCCACGCACTCACCCAATTGCACTTTTATCGTCTTGAAATCCATTGTCGTGTCGTGTTTAAGAATGCAATATTCGGAAAAAATTGCCAATTTGTCGCAATCATTTCGCAAAAAATGCGTTTCTTTGCAGACGGAACGGTTTTTGACAATCTGATGAAGCCCACAACGGGCTTCACGACAATAATGAAAGAAAAAAATGGAAGACAAGAACTTCAATAACGGACTCGACGACCTCTTGAACATGTTTAAGAAGCTCATGGAAAGCCAAGACCTCGATTCGATTCCCGGCATCAACGAAGAGCAGAAAGAGCAGTTGAAAATGTTTCTCGAAGACTTTGACGAGCTAAAAGACGACATGAAAGTCGAGATTTTCAAGCTGGATCCTTTCACAAAACAGATGGTCGGGATGGTTATGGGCCAATTGAAGAACTTCACCGGAAGCCCAACTGCCACTCCGTCAGAGACACCCGCTAACAAAGAAAAACAGTTAACCGACATTCCAGGCACTACAGAGAACTTGGGAGTCCGCTTGACAGCCATCGACGACCAGCTGCGCCAGTCCAACCTCACTGACGAAGAAATCGACAGGCTATTGGACGAGCGCACTTCAATTATGAAAGAATTAGAAATATAAAGAAAGCCTTCGATACTTCGGGTGTATTCAACATGCCCAAGTTCGGAATACTTTGTAAAGGTCTCCCAAGCTTACAGAAAGCCCTCAAACCAACACATTAAAGAATCAACCTTTAAACCATGAAGAAAGTTCTTTTTATCCTTATCGCATTAGTCGTATCGGCCACCGCATCTGCCCAACTCATCGCCGATAAAACCGACAAACGGGTCACCTTTGGCCTTGACCTCTTCAATGATTTCCAACTTGCTCCGAGCGACAATTGGGACCCGCGCGGCTTCAATCAAGGTGTGGGTTTTGCCTTAACCTACAACTTCCCTTTGGGCGAAAGCACGAAACACACCGTAAGTATCGGTGCAGGCATGTCGTCGCACAATTATTATTCATACACACGCATACTGAACCCATACACGAACGGCAACTTCGCATACAAGAACTACCGTGATGTGGAAGGTTTCAAGCGCTACAAGGTGAACCCGACATACGCTGAAGTGCCTTTGGAGCTCCGTTTCCGCATCAAAAATGCCGTAAAGATTGGCATAGGTGTTAAAGTCGGCTTAATGGTAAGCACAAAAACAAAGTTTGTCGGTCCTGACGGAGAAGACCACAGCCTCGCCAACGAAAGCGGTGCCACCATCCACGAGAAACACCTATTCATCAACAACGTGGAACGTATGGTCTACTCTACCACCTTGCGCATAGGATGGAAATGGGTGAGCGCTTTTGCCGCCTACCAAGTCAACCCCGTGTTTTCGGTCGGCCACGAAGCGCCGACCTTCCATCCATTGTCGGTGGGTTTGACTTTTGCGCCATTCTAAAAATATTCGAAGGCATACCATTCCGAACCTTTCCGCGCATAGACACACCTCCTTTTATATCAGGCGGGCATGACATGTGCCGAAAGGTCGGTGTGCTACGCCTTGAGCCATAACCCCACATGGAAATCATTTCAGAATGGATTGTTGGCGAAGCCGAAAGCCTGGGCTTTGATGCCTGTGGCATTGCCAGCGCGACCCTTTTGGACAAAGAGTCGGCGCGTGTGGAGCAATGGCTTGAAGACAAGCATGAAGGCGAAATGGGCTATCTGAACCGCAACAAGGAGAAACGCTACGATCCCAGAATCCTCGTTGAAGGCACAAAGTCTATCATTACCGTGCTTTATAACTACTTTCCCCAACAAACCATTGGCGATTCCGACAAGTTCAAAATCGCCAAATATGCCTACGGCGCCGATTACCATGATGTGATGAAACGCAAGATGCGTCAGCTATTGGAACGCATTGAGACACGGACGGGAAAGTTGGAAAACACCCGCATTTTTGTAGACTCGGCACCGGTTTTGGACCGCGCTTGGGCCGTGCGTTGCGGATTGGGCTTCATTGGAAAGAGCACCATGCTCATTCATCCCCAAAAGAGAAAGACTATGGATGGGTGCGGTCGTCAAAAAGGGAGCGGTGGCTCCTTCTTCTTCATTGGGCATCTTTTCCTTCCGTTCGAATTGGACGAGACGGGCCAACCTTTGAGCAACCGCTGCGGGCGCTGCACCAAATGCATAGAAGCCTGTCCAACAGGAGCGTTGGAGGCTCCTTTCCGCATTGACGCACGCAAATGCATTTCCTACCTCACCATAGAATACAAAGGCAGCCTCGACGGAATCGACCCAAAGACCTTCAAAGGCTGGATGTATGGCTGCGACATCTGTCAGGATGTGTGCCCTTACAACCGTTTCGCACTGCCCAATATGGAGCTTGAGTTTCAGCCCTCGGAACGGCTTCTGGCCATGCGTGAAGACGACTGGAAAAATTTGGACGAGGCCACCTTTGAGACCCTATTCAAGCACTCCGCCTTGCAACGCGCCGGATACAAAGGCCTGAAGCGCAACATCGAGTTTATCTCAGGGGAGAATTGATGTTGTAGGTCAGCGTGAACTGCACCACTTTGTTGTAATATTGGCCATAAAACCAACCTGGATTGCCTGAGAAGCGGATTGGTGCTATGGAATACAGGAAACGAGCGCCAAGGCCTACATGCTCATTAAAGGCAACATGTACGCCTGCGTTGGCTGTAGCAGACAAGAGATTCCAACGCGAAGTGGTTACCTGATCGTCTCCATCCACATCTTCGGTAGCCTTCAAACGGACATCGACACTGGCACCGGCTTCAAGTGTCAAGAAATCCAGGTGCTGACCGCCAACGCGGAAATTGCCCAGGTTGTATTGCAACATCAGAGGGATTTCGGCGTAATGCAGGCGCAAGCTATAGGGATTATAATACAACTCATTCACCTCCCTGTCAGACGAATGCGCCCCAAAAAGCGAATATTTCAGCTCCAGTTGGACAGAGAAATGGTTTTCCAATGGTAGGTTGGCATAGGCTCCTGCCGTGAAACCCAGCTGATGAAAGCCCGCATAGCGATCACCGTCCACCTGACAAAACGTGGCACCTGCGATGAGGCCGCTGTTGAACGACTGGGCAAAAACTTTTGCAAAAGGAAACGTCAGCAAGGCACTGACAACCAAAATGATTTTTGTGTTTTTCATCATAGTGTCTTATTCGTTCAAACGGCAAAGATAGTGTTTTTTTTTGCCTCCAACCGTTTTTTGCATCGCTATATGCCGATATTCGTGTCTTTCTGTACCCGAAAATCAACCATTAGTCGATAGTGGCTTGGTACTCATAATAGCGGTCGAGCACTTCCTCCACAAAGCGGAAGGTTTCGGCACCGCGAAGGTAGCCCGCATGGCAGCAGGTGTCGCTGTAGTATTGTTTTTTCGACTTGTTGAGGATGAAATAGTCGACATTGTTGTCCCACACATCAGGACGTTTGCCATATTTCGTAGCAAGTCGTTGAGCATCATACACATGTCCGATTCCTGAATTGTAAGCTGCCAGCACAAACTTCACCCTTTCCTCCCTATCGGTCACTTTGTCCTCAAAGCACTTGTTCAAGTGGCTGATCAATTGCCCACCAGCGCGAACCTGTTCCTCGGGGGTGGCGTCATAGCCGATACCATATTTTTCCATCACCACGGGCATGAGCTGCATAAGACCAAAAGCGCCCTTGTCGCTTTCGAGGTCGAGTTTGAAGCGCGACTCCTGATAGATGAGTGAAGCCAGCAGACGCCAGTCCCATCCAATCTCCTTGGCGGTTTTCTTGATGATGTCGTCGAAGAAAGAGATATGGCCGGAGGAGAGCCTCTTCGCAGAGAACACATTGCCTTTGTTGATGTAATTGGATAGGATACGGTTGAGCTTGCGCTGTTCAAAACCATCGATCCAACCATTGAGGGCCATGAGCAACGAGGAGTCACCCTCGTGATTGGCGACAGCCCAGCCCAAGGGTTGTTCAACACTGACGTTGAGTTTGGTGTCCAAGCCTTTAAGCCCGATGGAAGCCATGCTGGCCACATATTCCTTAACGACCGTATAATCGATGAGGCCGGAGGCGACGGCTTTCACCAAGCCAACACTGTTCAGGCTGTCGCATTCCATGATGTGGATGGTGTCGCCAATCTGGTCCGACAGATGTTGCAAAAGCATCACCTCATGGCTGCCTTGGGGCAGGTGTATGGTCTTGCCTGCCAAGTCGACCGGCAAGCGTAGCAGTTGGCTTTCCACCTCGTTGGCAGTCGACATCTGGCTCCAGTCCTTCGGAAGGCGTTGGACGAGCACACTACGCTGCATGAGGATGGGATTGGTGAGCAGAAAGCGGCGTTTCATGTCCTTGTTGGCTCCAATTCCTACCGCTACGATGTCGACTTTTGAAGAATCGAGGAGCATGTAACACGAGTCAAGGTTCTCGTTGACAATCAACTCAAGTTCGAGGCCATATTCTTTGCAGAAGTCGCTCAAGAGCTCATATTCGAAGCCCATTGGCGTTGCATTTTCAGCATTGTAATTATTCATTTCACAATTGGTGACTGCAACCAGCCGACCTTTTTTCTGCACACACTGCAATTCCGTCAAAGTATCGCAGGGGCCATGGCTATTATTATTATGCTTCGTTTCGTTGTGACATGCGGGAAATGCCAAACCTAACGCAAACAATCCGAGGATAGAAAGAGGCTTTATCTTCATTTCGTGCACCTTAGAGGCGGTAAAAGTAGAAAAAAAAACATTTGGTTGAAAAAAAAGCACAGGATGTTTTTGCGAAAAGATGTACTTTTGCGGCCATATTCAGCAATTGAAATGGCCAAGAAAATACAAGATCCCGATTTTTGGTACTCATTCCTGTTGCCATACGTCAACTGGCAGACACGGCGGGCGTACAGCAGGTTTGAAGTGCACGGGAAAAAGCACATCCCCAAGGAGGCAGCACTGATTTTTGGAGTCAACCACAGCAACACGCTGATGGATGCCTTGGTATTGCTTTCGGCCAACAGCGTTAGAAAAGTCTTCATCGCGCGAGGCGACATCTTCAAGAACCCGGCCGTGGCCAAAATACTGCATTTCCTGCGCATCCTGCCCATCTTCCGCATCCGCAATGGAGTGGCGGCAGTGAGGCAGAACGATGACTCAATCAACAAGGCCATCGATGTCATACGTGACCATGTCGACCTTTACCTCTTTCCCGAAGGTACGCACCGCACCAAACACTCCTTGATGCGCTTGGGCAAGGGTTTGTTCCACATCGCGGTTGACGCCAACAAGCAATTCGGCGACCGTAGCCCTGTTTACATCATCCCAACAGCCATCGAATATGGCGACTACTTCCGCTACCGCTCTACAGCGATGATCAACTTCGGCGAGCCCATCAACGTAACCGAATTTTTCAAAAACACCACCGAGGAGAACGAAGCCGCCAACATCAACCTGCTGAAAGACAAGCTCCATGAGGAAATCTCCAAGCTCTTCACCTATATCCCTGACAACGAGGACTATGATGCAATCTGGGAAATCGTGAAAATGAAAAACGAAAAACGTGCCGGCGGGTTATTCAAGAAGATGCTGCGCAACCGCAATACGGTTGAGAAAGTATTGAAATACAGAGAAGAGCAACCGGAAGAGGCCAAGAACCTGTTTGAGCGGGTCATGGAATTTGCCCGGCGGCGCCGGAAAGAAAAGATTTCAGTCATGTCGGTGGCGAAGAAACGCCCCTTGCTCAACTCCTTGTGGATGTTAGTCCAGCTGCTATTGGGCCTGCCGCACTATTTGGCCTCGGCTGTAGTCAACTTGCCTGTGTGGCTCACCACATGGATTATCCGAAGCAGGTTGAAAGACCCAGCCTTTGGCAATACTGTTACTTTCGGAATTAGGTTTGTGCTCTTCCCCATCATTTTTGTTGCCGGAACCATCGTCATGTTTTGCAATCTGCCCTGGCTCTGGGCCTTATGCGGCACCATACTGCTCTTCTTCTCTTACTCAGTCTTCGTCGACTACAACGAACTGTTCCGCCGATGGATTTCCGATGTGCGTTGGAGTTTCAAGAAACAGCTGCGCAAGGAATACGAATCACTGAACCTCAACAACTTATTCTAAAGCCACAACGCTGGATCATCCCCGACATTCACGGTTGCGCCAAGACCCTCAAAGCGCTGCTTGAGAATATGCTCAAAGTGACGAAGCACGGCCAACTTTACTTTTTTGGCGACTACATCGACCGCGGTCCCGACGGCAAGGGCGTCATCAAGTACATGATGCGCCTGCAAAAGGAGGAATACAATGTGCATCTCCTGAAAGGCAACCACAAGGACATGTGCTTGAAAGCCTTCACCGCCGACCAAAATAAAAAAATCTTCGGCGGCAAACACCGGAACAAAAGGATTGGGAAGCCATAGGCGCCAAGGCCACTTTGGAGAGTTTCGGCGTGAAGCATCCACGCGAGATTCCCCAGCTGTACATCGACTGGATGAACGCCTGTGTGCCTTACATTGAATTGGAGGAATATTTCCTTGTCCACGCGGGCATGAACTTCAACATCGCCGACCCGTTTGGGGACACGAAGAGCATGGTGTGGACGCGCAAGTTCAAGGTTGACTTCAGCAAGTCGCACGGCAAGAAGATCATCCACGAGCACATCCCCGTCGACTACGGTTTCATGAATCTGGTCATCGAGCAAAACGAAAACTACGATTTCATCGCCTTGGACAATGGCGTCTTCGTGACCGATAGGCCTGGACTAGGAAATCTGACCGCATTTGATCCTGACACGAAACAGATTGTGGCACAGTCGGATATGGATTTCTGAACACGAGGATTTTTTTCGAACACGGATTTCGCGGATTTTCACGGAAATCAGTAAAGAGTTTGCGTGCAATGCCTATACAGCTACCTCTTCAAAACTGCTTTTATAGGATTCATCAATCTGTCCAAAACCGTTAGGTCTTCAGTTATAATTTCCGCAATGCCGGTCATTTCTGGCCTATATGGGATATATGTTCCATATTGTGTGATCAAACTATCAGGAAATTCAACCTCTAAGGCATAGACATTCCCTAAGGTTGCATCACTGTATGGCACCAATGAAATACTAGACAAATCCACTTGAACAAAGCCAAATTCCATATATGGGTAATCGTTGAGCTTGATGTTGACTTTTTGTCCCGTTTTCACCTTACCCGCTCCTTGCTGCGACAGGTAAAGTTTGCCAAAATATGAGGACGCTTCGATTGGGACTATCGACATCAAGACCTCACCAGACACTATGTTTTGGTTTCTTTGCCAATATTTCGTCAGAGCTACAGTACCTTCAACAGGACTAGTCAACAGATAGTCCTGTTCCCATTGCCTGATTCGTGTTTCGAGCTGATTTCGGGCTATCTTTAAGCGGATGTCAAAGGCATTATGTTGTTCTGTTTTATTCTGCTCAAGTTCAGTTACCGCTTGCCCTGACTGAAGAAGGCTTAGTTTCACATTGTCGTATTCATTCAAAAGCGATTGATGTGACATTCTCTGTTGCATAAACGCTTTCTTGCTTTCATTATAGGCGGTTTTTGCTATGGCCTTTTCAGAAAAAAGAATTGAATCAATATCAAACCTTTCCTTTGCAAGAGAGAGTTGGTCAGCACTGACTCGATTCCGCTCGCCAAGATTAAGTAGTGTTTCTTCCAGTACTTCTATTTGCTTTTTCCGTGAAACAATCAACTCCGTCGCATAATCTTTTTCAACAAAAAAACGCAAATCGTTTAAGGCTTGGAGGTAACTCAGATAACTCTCCTGTATGTTCCCCAATTGTATGTCTTGGCTTACCATCAAGAGAGAATCCAACTTGCCTTTCTGCATAACATTTTTTAGGAGAAGTACATCTCTATAGTTAGCCGAATTTTCAATTATTGCAAGTGGAGTCCCTTCTTGAACCACATCACCTTCGCTGACAAACAAAGTGTCGATTCGTCCGGAACTTCGCGCTTTGATTTGTGCTGGCAAATGTTCGGCATTGATGGTAATGGTAGCTTGCAGTATCTCGGGATACTTTATAAAACGGCAACCTATCAACAAAATGACAACGACAGTGGTAATGATTGTTATACCACTCCTTACCAACCACTTTGGAGGTCTGCCAAGTATTTCTTGCACTGGTTCGCTATGCAATTCCAAGCCTTTTGCATGTTTCTTTTCCATTGCCTACCCTCCCAGTTCCAGTTGGTTTTTCACCAATTCGTAATACTCGCCCCGTTTTGCGGTCAGCGTCTCATGAGTGCCGGTCTCCGTTATCCTGCCGTGGTTGAGCACCACAATCTGGTCAGCATTTTTCACCGTGCTCAGCCGG
>JBGYWU010000102.1:0-8054 GCA_041842265.1 Candidatus Limimorpha sp.
GGAAATCACCGAGAAATTGCAGAACCGTTTCGTCAATGTGGGCTACTCAGGTGGCGAGAAGAAGAAAAATGAGATTTTCCAGATGGCCATGTTGGAGCCAAGTCTCGCCATCCTTGATGAGACCGACTCTGGCCTCGACATTGATGCACTGCGTATTGTGGCGAATGGAGTCAACCAATTGCACAATGCTGAGAATGCCTTCGTGGTCATCACCCACTACCAGCGTTTGCTGGACTACATTGTCCCTGACTTCGTCCATGTGATGTATGACGGACGCATCGTCAAGACGGGCGGCAAGAACCTCGCCCTCGAACTTGAAGAAAAAGGTTACGAATGGATTAAGGGTCTTTGATTATGGACAACCAACTTATCATAGCCGCCAACCAAAGCCGCGAAATTATTGAGTACGATGATGACGCGCATCTTTCAGCGGAACCGAAAGTGGCAGAAATCATCCTTCATGAGAATGCGAGCCTCGAACTTTATGTGCTTCAAAACGTCAGCAATTCGGCTTCCATCAGCAGCAAATATAAGGTCAAGCAAATGGCGGGCAGCAGGCTGAAGATTGTAGTCATCACCTTCAACGGGGGGGACATTCGCAATTCCTATCAAATCGACCTTGATGGCGAGGGCGCTGAAACGCAGGTGCATGGCCTCTATCTCATTGACAAGACACAACATGTGGAAAACCACCTGAAAGTGAATCACAACGTGCCGCACTGCACAAGCAATGAAAAGTTCAAAGGCATTTTGGACGATGAGGCAACAGGACTTTTCAATGGCCATGTGTATGTTGCAAAAAATGCGCAAAAGACTGTCGCAATGCAGAACAACAGCAACATCCTCCTAACCTCAAAAGCAAAAATCAACAGTCAGCCTTTCCTTGAGATTTACGCTGATGACGTGAAATGTTCGCACGGCACTTCCACGGGCCAGCTCGACCAGGAGGCCATGTTCTATATGCGCCAACGCGGCATCAGCAAGGCCAATGCTCGAATCCTGCTCATGTATGCATTTGCCGCTGAGGTGAGCAACCATATCGGTAACGCCATGCTGCATGAGCATATCGACGACATGATCAAACGCCGCTTGCGTGGAGAATTGTCGAGCTGTGAAACTTGCGTTTTGCGCTGCAGTCACCCAAAGGAATACGATTTTGACATTGATTATTCTAAAATATGACTGTGGACTCATTCGCGTTATGTGAATTGTCCGAAGCAAAACGCTGTGGACATAGTCAACGGAGTCAAAGAATACGGTGAAGTTTTACTGCCATGCTAAGTATTAAAGAAATAAGAGACCAATTTCCGGTACTCAACCAACAGGTCTATGGCAAACCTTTGGTCTATCTTGACAACGCCGCCACAACGCAGAAACCATTGTGCGTTATCGAGCGTGAACGTGAGTATTATCAGAACGAGAACTGCAATATTCATCGCGGGGTGCATTACCTGAGCCAGAAGGCGACAGAGGCCTACGAAAAAGCCCGTCAGACCGTGGCGGGTTTTGTCAATGCCAAGGAATCGCGTGAGATTGTATTCACTCGAGGCACAACAGAGTCGTTGAACCTTCTTGCCACGGCTTTTGAGCATTATTGCATCGGAACGGGCGACAAGGTGTTGGTTACGGCCATCGAACACCATTCCAATCTCGTGCCTTGGCAACAGATGATACAACGGCATCGGGGGCGGCTGCTCGTTGTGCCGATGGACGATAAGGGGGTGCTGGATTTGGAACAATATGATAAGCTGCTGAAAGAAAGCCCCAAAGTGGTTTCCATTGCCCACATTTCCAATGTGTTGGGTACTGTCAATCCCGTGAAGGAAATGATAGCGATGGCACATCAGTATGACATTCCTGTGGTGATTGACGGAGCCCAATCTATTGCCCATCATTCTATTGATGTTCAGGACCTTGATTGTGATTTCTTTGCCTTCTCCGGACACAAGATGTATGCCCAGATGGGCATTGGCGGCTTGTATGGAAAGGCAGCGTGGCTGGAGAAGTTACCCCCTTATCAGTTTGGTGGCGAGATGGTTGACACTGTAAGTTTTGAGAAAACCACTTTCAACGTGTTGCCCTATAAGTTTGAGGCAGGAACACCCAATGTAGGTGCGGCTTTGGGTTTGGAGGCTGCTGTCCGATTTTTGCAAAACATTGACAGAAAGGAAGTTG
Organism: Candidatus Limimorpha sp.; assembly: GCA_041842265.1. Lineage (GTDB taxonomy): Bacteria > Bacteroidota > Bacteroidia > Bacteroidales > F082 > Limimorpha. The sequence goes on from JBGYWU010000102.1 coordinate 2,176, forward strand.
AAGATTATGAGGGGCAATTGTTGCGAACTGCAGTTATGCAACTTTCTGATATTGAGGGGCTTCGTTTTATCGGTGAGGCGGAACAGCGCAGCGGTTTGGTCTCATTCATCATCGATGGCATTCATCCCTACGATGTGGGAACCATTATCGACAAGATGGGCGTTGCGGTGCGCACGGGACACCATTGCGCTGAGCCGGTTATGACTCGCTTCGGCATTCCGGGCACCGTCAGGGCTTCATTCGCCTTATATAATACTCTGGATGAGGTTGGAATCTTTGTCAATGCGGTGAAGAAGGCCGCGGCGATGCTGCGTTAGGTGCTTTATTAGTATCGGCTTCCGCTGACGGCTTTTCCGTTTTTTCATCTAGTATATCGACAGTTTCCAACGTGATTCTTCCGTCCTTTAGTTTGATTTTCTTTTTCACTCTGATGGGAGCAATGATGAGCACGAGCAGCGCCTCAAGGGCATATTTCGTCATGGGGATAACCCCTGTCGTTACGAGTTGGAAAGTGATGAGTAGGATGGAGGCTGGCACAAAAATGGCTTTGCCGTAGTTTTTTTTTCTGAATATTTGTATTAAACTGAATACCAGTGTTACGTGTACAGCCAGATGAAGGATAGGAATTAGTAGTTCTGATTTGTCCTGCTGTACATTGGATTCGTTGAAATAGTAAGAGTCGATGTAGTAATGGCTGAAGATGACCGTGATGATGGCGAAGATGAGCAGCAATCCGTAGTAGGTAATGGCAAAACTCGCAGCCAGTTTCATTGCGGTTGTCATTTCGGGTTTCAGGTTAAATATCTTTCCTCCGGTCTGTTCCATAGTCATTCAGGGTTTTGGGTTTTTTCCGACAACTCCATACGTTTGAAGTATAGGTAATACAGCAAGATGAACATGCCGGTGAACGTCAGGTCAGAGATGAAAGGGGATGGTTTTTGCAGAGGATAGACAAACATGGAATTGTCAATCAGCATGCAGATTTGGGCAATGGCATAGATATGGAAACCGCTCTTGTCGCTTCTAAACATCCTGATGACACCAATCAACGACGCGATGAACAACACCATCAGGATGAGGTAGAATTTGGAGTCGGTTTGGATGAAAAAATGCAAGGACTCATTTGCGGCCTTGGCGAAATCTCCACTCAAGAAGGGAAATGAATGCGTCATCTCCTCGAATTGCCCATTGTTGAACATTTCTGTCATTTGTGGTTTCATGATTACCGCAATCATTGAACTTAATATGTTCAAGCATGCATTGATGAGTGATAAGATGAGGAGGACGGTCATCCCTACGGGACGTTTTTTCTTGGTGGTTTCCATTCTTTTGTTGTATTTGTAGGGCTGTCCCACTTTGGCAACAACAGACACCGCCAAGGTACGACAGCCCCACAGTGAATTATTCGTTTTTCAAACTGTCAAAGGCAATAGGATAGCCCTTCACAAATTGAATGCTCTTTGCGATTTCGGTGTACATTACCTTGTCGATGTCCACGAATTCCACATGTTTGCGGTAATCTGCGACAAATTTTTCGATGACAGGCGATGATTTCGACGGGCGGCGGAACTCTAAGGCCTGTGCGGCGTTAAACAACTCGATCGCTAGAACACGCTCCAGGTTCTCGGCAACGCGCAATGCTTTTGTGGCGGCGTTGGCTCCCATGCTGACATGGTCTTCTTGTCCCTGCGATGATTCGATGCTATCGACCGACGCGGGTGTGCAGAGTTGCTTGCTTTGGCTGACGATGCTGGCGGCGGCGTATTGCGGGATCATAAAGCCCGAGTTGAGGCCTGGCTTGGCAACAAGGAAAGAAGGCAAGTCGCGCTTGCCGCTAATCAACTGATAAATACGGCGCTCACTAATGTTGCCGAGTTCTGCTAAGGCGATGGCCAAGAAATCTAAGGCGATGGCCAAAGGCTGACCGTGGAAGTTGCCTGCGGAAATGACCAGATCCTCATCGGGGAAGATGGTCGGGTTGTCGGTGACAGCATTGATTTCCTTGCAGAATACGGAAGCCACATAGTCGACAGCATCCTTGGAGGCACCATGCACTTGGGGCATGCAACGGAAGGAATATGGATCTTGAACATGCTTCTTTTCCCTGACAATCAGTTCGCTGCCCTTGGTGAACTCGCGCACGCGCTTTGCTGTAACGATTTGTCCGTTGTGGTGGCGAATCTGATGCACTTGGTCGAAGAAGGGCTCGATGCGGCCGTCGAAGGCTTCCAAGGAAACGGTGCCGATAAGGTCGGCTAGATAGCTGAGACGGAAGGCCTTCAGCAATACGAATGTTCCGTAGCTGCTCATGAACTGCGTGCCGTTGAGCAATGCCAAGCCTTCTTTTGACTGTAGAGTGATGGGTCGCCAGCCGAACTTGTCTAAAATTTGCTGGGCAGGCACTATTTCGCCTTGATAGTGCACCTCTCCCAAGCCGAGAAGCGGCAGCATGAGGTTGGCCAAAGGCGCCAAGTCGCCGGAGGCGCCGAGTGAGCCTTGGTTGTAGACCACGGGAAGCACACCGTTGTTGAAGAAGTCGATGAGGCGTTGGACCGTCACGACTTGTACGCCGCTGTTGCCATAGCTGAGGCTCTGCACTTTTAACAAAAGCATGAGTCGGATGATCTCCTCAGGCACCATCTCACCTGTTCCGCAAGCATGCGACATGACGAGGTTCTTTTGCAAGGTGCTCAGGTCTTCTTTCGAGATACTGTGGTCGCACAAAGAGCCGAAGCCGGTGGTTACGCCGTAAATGGGCTTCTCTTGGTTTTCCATCTTCTTGTCGAGGTAGTCGCGGCAATGCTGTATGCGTTGAATGGCCTCTTCCGACAAGGCCAGTTGGTATCCTTGGGTGATTATTTCATTTACCTGTTTGAAGGTCAGTTCTTTGGATGTGATATTGTGGATTTTCATATTGTTGGTTGTTTATTGTTTGTTCTTTCATGACGTTGGGCTTGACACTGCCGTCCGGCTGGCGGTCGCCCCTACATCGCTTTGCGCTTCCTCCTTGAAGAAAAAGGGGGCTGGATGGCGGAGGTGTCTATGACTCCTTAAGTTTCGTTATTGTTTCTACTAGTTTGTTCGCCTCTACGGTCTCCTGTTTGCCTTCTTTCATCCATTTCACGGTGAATTTCTGTTCGGCGACTTCTTGTTCTCCTGCGATGACGACAATAGGGATATGGCGCTGGTCGGCGTATTTCATCTGTTTCTGGATTTTGGTGGCATCTGGATAGATTTCAGCGTTGATGCCGTGTTTGCGCACTTGGCTGAGGTAATTCAGACAGTATTTCTCTTCTTTCTTGCCGAAGTTGAGGAAGATGACCTTGGTGCTTTCCGACATATTCTCGGGGAAGAGATTGAGACCTTCGAGCACGTCGTAGATTCTGTCGGCACCGAAGCTTATGCCAACACCAGAGACGTTAGGCAGACCGAAGATGCCGGTCAAGTTGTCGTAGCGGCCACCGCCCGAAATACTGCCGATGGCAAAGTCATTGGCTTTCACCTCGAATATGGCGCCGGTATAGTAGTTCAGGCCACGGGCAAGGGTAAGGTTGAACTCAGTAGCGATGTCGAGCTCCATGTCATCGATGTAGTTAAACAAGGTCTCAAGTTCCTCAATGCCTTTTTGTCCTACTTCGTTGTTTATCAGAGACTTCAATTGTGCAATTTTCTCACGGGTATTTCCCCTCATAAATAGGATGGGCTGTAGCTTGTTGATGGCGGCTTGCTCCAAACGTTTCTCGGCAAGTTCCGCGCAGACAGCGTCGATGCCGATTTTGTCGAGCTTGTCGATGGCAATGGTGATGTCGACCAAAGCGTCCGACTTGCCAATGAACTCAGCGATGCCCGCCAGCACCTTGCGGTTGTTGATTTTCAGGACGACATTGATGTTCAGTGCTTTGAAAACCTCATTGACAATTTGAACCAATTCGGCTTCATTCAGCAAGGAGTCGCTTCCTATGATGTCGACATCACATTGGCAGAACTCGCGGTAGCGTCCTTTTTGCGGGCGGTCGGCACGCCAAACAGGTTGGATTTGGTAGCGCTTGAAGGGAAAGGCGATTTGGTCGCGATACATGGTGACAAATCGGGCGAAGGGCACGGTCAGGTCGTAGCGCAGGCCTTTTTCGCTGATTTTGCCGGCTATCTTCGAGGATTCAAGCAGTTCGCCATTCTGTTCCACGCCCGACATGAAGTCGCCTGAGTTGAGCACACGGAAGAGCAGCTTGTCGCCTTCCTCTCCATATTTTCCCAAAAGAGTGCTGAGGTTTTCCATGGATGGGGTTTCTATAGGCAGGAAGCCAAAGCGTTTGAAAACTGTCTTGATGGTGTCAAAAATATAATTGCGGCGCACCATCACTTCGGGCAGGAAGTCGCGCGTGCCTTTGGGTATGCTTGGTTTTTGTGCCATCGTTGAAAATTTTTGCAAAAATAAGGAATTTATTAGAAGTAACAGCTAATCAGCCCATAGATTCCTTGAAATCGACCGCCCATGTCATTCCTTGCACAGGTTGTGCGATTGGAGTCCATAGACGGTCGATTTCGGAGAGGTATGGGTTGGTTTTATTTGAGTTCGAACTCTTCTCCTGGCCCGGGGATGACGATGTTTTCCCATCCTTCTTTGCGCAGTTGCCTTTTGTAGAACTGTTGGGCTTCAATGTCCCCGTGCACAATGAAAGTCTTCTTTACCTTGGTCGGGTCTTGGCAGCTCAAATAGTCAATCATTTCCTGATAATCGCCGTGTCCGCTGAATGCATCGATTTGATAGATGTCGGCCATCACGGGATGTTCCATGCCGAAAATGGAAACCATTTGCGGTTTGGGGTTGGCCAAAAGCTTGGCGCCCAAGGTGGTTGGAGCACAATAGCCAATGGCGAGAATGCTGTTTTTGGGGTTTTCAATGCTGTTGGCGATGTGGTGCTTCACACGACCGGCCTCCATCATGCCCGAAGCGGAGACGATGATGCAGGGCTGTTTGGTGGCATTCAGCGCTTTCGACTGGTTGACGTCGCGGACGAAGGTGAGCCCGTTAAATCCGAAGGGGTCGGGGTCGTATTCGATGACATCTTTCACATCATCGTTGAAGAGGTCGACGTGCATACGGAAGATTTCGGTGGCGTTGACGGCAAGAGGGCTGTCAACATATACGGGTATTTTTTCGGGCAGCTTGCCTTGGTTGTAGAAGTTGTTCAGCAGATACACAATTTCTTGCGTGCGGCTTACAGCAAAGGAAGGAATGATAAGTTTTCCGCGTTTTTCGACACATGTGTGGTAAATGATGTCCAGCAGTTGCTGCTCCGCATTGGTCCGGTCTCCATGAAGGCGGTTGCCGTAGGTGGCCTCAGTGATGAGGTAGTCGCAATGCGGGAAAGGCTCGGGCGAGCGCAGCAGATAGTTTTGCTCACGTCCGATGTCGCCTGTGTATCCGATACGGGTCATCTTCCCTCCTTCATCGATTTCGAGGATGGCACAACCGCTGCCCAGCAAGTGCCCCGTATTGTTGAATTTCACTTTTATGTTGTTGTCCAAATAGAGGTAGCGGTTGTAGCCGACGGTAACGAAAAGCCCGATACAGGCCCGTGCGTCTTTCTCAGTAAAAATGGGTTGCAACGCGGGCAAGCCCTGTTTGCGGCGTTTCTTGTTGAACCATTCCATGTCGTTCTCCTGTATGAAGCCCGTGTCGGGGAGCATGATGCTGCACAAGTCCTTGGTGGCAGGGGTGCATATCACTTGCCCACGGAAGCCCAACTTGTGGAAATAGGGGATGAGGCCGCTGTGGTCGATGTGGGCGTGAGTGAGGATGATGTAGTCGATTTCTTCGGGGTCGACCATGATGTTGCGGTTGGCGGCATCGGTTTCGAGGCCCTTGCCTTGGAACA
>JBGYWU010000103.1:0-2608 GCA_041842265.1 Candidatus Limimorpha sp.
ATCTACTTATCATCTTGACTGCTTACATGTTAAGCAACAATAACCCAAGCGTAAATGGTGTTTTCAGACTTCCCAAAAGCATTATTGCCGCGATAGGCGTCATGCTCTTTATTGTCGTTGTGGGCAGTTTGGAAATCAAAACGGGATTCATTCCACTTGACCGACATACCGAGCCTGAAATGCTGGGGCGCGATGATTTCACACTCGACATGTACGGTTGGAGGCAGTTGGGAAAGGAATTTGCCGTCTTGCGCGAACAGAAAATCGCCGATGGAACGATGAAAGCGGAAGCCGGCATCGTTGCCGATGAATGGTTTCCATTAGCCAATTTGGATTACTATGTGGCACGCCCCTTGAACATGAAAACAATGGGTTTTGGATGGGTACACAATCTGCATAAATATCTATGGATAAATGAAAAACGAGGCGGATTCAAAAAAGGAGAGGATTATTGGTTTCTGACCGACAGCCGCTATCTGAAAAACCCCAACACCCTGTATCCAGGTGGGTTCGCTTCCATCGATCCGGTGGGTACCATCACCATCGAACGCCTCGGCAAACCTGCAAAGAATTTCTTTGTCTACGCTTGCAAAGGCTTGATTTACATGCAACCTAACATTCCCGAAATCATCTCCGAGCGTGAGGCCGCTAAGCAAAGCACCACAACGCCATGAATACACTTCAAATACCCAGCCGCCGCCAATCCATCATAGAATGCCTGTCGCTGCTTGTCTTAGCCACGGTGCTTCGAGTGCTTTTCGTGGGCAAGACTGACCTTGGCCGCGACGAAAGTTTCTCCCTTTACATTTCGCTCCAGGGCGTGCCTGACATCGTGTGCCTGCTCATCAAAGGCGACAATCCACCGCTTTGGGAAATCTTGTTGCATTTTTGGATTAAACTTTTCGGGATCTCCGAAGTTGCCATACGATCACTATCCCTTATCTTCAGCACGTTAACCATCATCCCACTGTATTTTCTAGGAGAAAGGCATATCCATCGGTTTGCAGGCATATCCGCTGCCCTGTATTACAGCTTCTCTACGTTTTCAATCTATATGGCCCACGATTGCCGCGTTTACAGTCTTATCGGCTGTTGCGCAGCCAATTCGGTTTGGCTGTTCGTCAGCGCCATCCATGAGCCTAAGCGCTTCAAATTCGTTCTGCTAACCCTCGTTAACTTGATGTTGATGTACGGCCACTACCTTTCTGTTTGGATTATCGTGATGGAGTTTTTTATTGCACTGATTGTTAAACCAATAAGAAAGAAAATATGGAAGTTCTACTTGATTCATGCAGCCGCACTCATTGTTTTGTTTGCGCCCATGTTTCCTGTGCTGTTCACTCGATTTTCCGAATCGGGCCTACGTGGCACATGGATTGAGAAAACCACAAGCCCCAAAGCCCTCTACGATTTCCTTTGGCGCATGTGCAATGTCCCCGTTACTACGGTATTGGCCATCATCCTCTTGTTCGCCATATTAATAAAGCTGATAGCCAATATTTCACAGAGAAAACACACCTTCGGCAACACTGGCCTCCTCAGCCTGCTATGGGTCTTCCCTCTACTCGTTTCTTTCGTCCTCTCCTACTTCACCGGATTTTTCCTCGACCGGTATTTCTATTTCCTATTTCCAGTTTTCTATCTTTCCGTGTCCGCCTATTGCTTATTCTTGTTTCCCAAAAGAAAAATCTTTGGGATGTCGCTTATGGGAGCTTTTGCCCTAACGATGGCCTTCTCTTGTTCGCCCGACAGCTCAACCAAGCATTTCAGCGGGCCACATTATGATATTAAACCCATTGTCAACCAATTGACTGAAGCCAAAGTAAAGGAAAACGCCCTTGTCATCCTACCCGAGTATTTCGACAAGCAGTTCACCTATTATTTGGACGAAAACCACGAAGTCTTCCGCACGCAAAACCAGCCGACCAACTACTACGTCTTCCGAAACTACCTCCACAGCCAAGGCTATTATTACGATTACAGTTATCCCCACGCTGACTTGGCACACTATTCCATAATCATGTTTGCGTACCACGAATCATTACCCATCAACGGATTGAGCGAATATTTGGAAAACAAGGGATTTCGTCTGGAACAATCCCATGAGGTGAACCACTATTTTATCTGCCGTTACGTGCGCCCTTGAGTCTACTTCCGAATCCGTTTCAAGAGGAACACGGTGCCGTCAGTGGACACCACCTCAAAATCGTCCAAATTGCCAAACACTATTTTCCCATATCTTTGATGGCCGAAATAGCTCTTCGGAATCAAGACATAGTCTGCACCCGTGTCAGGGTTCCAGTCAAAATCCTCAATCCTATCACGCAAGGCCAAATGCGGAACAAACATAGAAGCAGCGCACACATAGGCATCATCAGGTATCTGAAGTAGGAGTTTCCGGACATAGCTTGAATCGAATTTTTTCTGCTCGTAATGCCGTCGCTGATAGACACAAATCTTGTCAGGAAAGATTGTCGACTTGGGTACACCAATGGTATAGAAGGTGGTGAGCAATACTGAAAGCGACAAGCCACCCGACAAGACCAACCGCCACATTGGCTTCCTTAGTTTGGCAATCACCAAATATGATGAAATGATGAGAACAGGC
>JBGYWU010000104.1:0-4152 GCA_041842265.1 Candidatus Limimorpha sp.
ATCCAATTTGCTGAAAGTCAATGCTTCCATAGACCAAGACAAAATCAAAACGGACTTTCTTAACCAATGGAATCCCACAGCCGACTTCGTCTTGAGCAATGCTTTGGTGAAAGTGGACGGACTCGGTGAGGACATCCAGATCAGCAACATCGACTTTTTGTTCAATTCCAGTGAGTTGGATTTTAGGAAGAGCACCTTCCGCATAGGGCAGTCAGACTTGAGCCTGCAGGGTAGTGTGATTGGCATTAAGGAGTGGATTGAAGACCATAAGAATTTGATGAAAGGTGAAATGCAGGTAACCTCCAACATGATGAACATCAATGAGATTCTGGATCTTACGAGTGGTCTGCGCCTTTCGGATGCCACAGAGGGTGAGGAAGAGCAAGCCGCATTAGAGAATAAGGAAGATAACCCCTTTATGGTTCCCGAAGGTATCGATTTCAACTTCGTCCTTGACGCCAAGAAGGCTTTGTACGATAATTTCGACTTGAACAACCTCAACGGTACTATGACGGTGAAGGACGGTACGCTTATTTTGCAGGAAATCGGCTTCACCAACAAAGCCGCCGAGATGCAGCTTACGGCCATGTATCAGTCGCCACGCAAAAACCACCTTTTTCTCGCTATGGATTTTCACCTGCTGAATGTGCAGATCAACGACTTGCTGCAGATGATTCCCTATATCGACACGTTGGTGCCCATGCTGAAGACTTTCGACGGGCAGGCTGAGTTCCACATAGGAGCTGAGACCTACCTGAAGTCCAACTATGAGCCAAAGATTTCCACTTTGCGTGCCGCAGCAGATATTGAAGGCAAGAACCTGACCGTAAACGACAAATTCACTTTCACGAAGATTACCGACATGCTGGATATAAGCAGCAATGGCGAGTATCGTATTGATAGTCTTGACGTGCAGTTCACCGCTTTTAAGGACGAAATCGACCTTTGGCCTTCGCAAATTGCTATTGGGAAATACAAGGTGACGGTTGACGGGCGCATGACCTTGGACAAAAACGGCGAGTACCACTTCTCAGTGACACAGTCGCCTTTGCCGATGCGTTTGGGTTTGAAGATTTCGGGGCCGCTCAACAAGTTGGAGTACAAGCTGGAAGATTGCAAATACCCCAACCTCTATAAGCCCAACAAGCGCAATGCCCGCGAGCAGATGTATTACGAGCTGAAGAAGAAGATTGCCGATAGACTGAAAGAAAATGTGAGGTAATGGAAATATGGTTGATGGCCATATAGCCAATGGTAGAGACATGCAAAGGCATGTCTCTACCATTGCAAATAATATCATTTTTTCGGCTTCAATTCGTCGAAGATGATGTTGCGTAAGTTCTCAATCGGGACACGCACTTGTGTCATCGTGTCGCGGTCGCGCACAGTAACGGTATTTTCCGTTAAAGTGTCGTTATCGACGGTCACGCACAACGGGGTGCCGATGGCATCCTGTCTTCTGTAGCGTTTGCCGATGGAGTCTTTCTCCTCGTATTGGCACATGAAATCGTGCTTCAGCGAGTCGATGATTTCACGGGCTTTTTCCGGCAGGCCGTCCTTTTTCACGAGGGGCAGCACTGCTACCTTGTAGGGTGCGAGGATGGCCGGCAGCTTCAGCACGACGCGCTCTGAACCGTCTTCCAGTTTCTCCTCGGTGTAGGCATGGCTGAACATGGCGAGGAACATGCGGTCGAGGCCGATGGAAGTCTCGATGACGTAAGGCGTATATCTCTCGTTGGTGTCGGGGTCAAAGTATTGGAGTTTCTTGCCCGAGTATTTGGCGTGGGCCGAGAGGTCGAAGTCGGTGCGGCTGTGGATGCCTTCCAATTCCTTGAAGCCGAAGGGGAAATCGAACTCGATGTCAGAAGCGGCGTTGGCGTAGTGGGCCAGTTTCTCGTGGTCGTGGAAGCGGTATTTCTCGGCGGGCAGGCCCAAGGAGAGGTGCCAGTTGAGACGTTCTTCCTTCCATTGCCTGAACCATTCCAATTCCGTGCCAGGGCGGACGAAGAACTGCATTTCCATCTGTTCGAACTCGCGCATGCGGAAAATGAACTGACGGGCAACGATTTCATTTCGGAAGGCCTTGCCGGTCTGGGCGATGCCGAATGGTATCTTCATGCGTCCGGTTTTCTGCACGTTGAGGTAGTTGACGAAAATACCCTGAGCCGTCTCGGGACGCAAGTAGATGGTGTCGGCACCCTCGGCCACGCTGCCCATTTGGGTGGCGAACATCAGGTTGAACTGCCGCACATCGGTCCAGTTGCGGGTGCCGCTGATGGGACACACGATTTCAAGGTCAAGGATGATCTGCTTGATGGCTTCGAGGTTGTTGGCCTCCAGGGCTCCATACAGGCGGTGGCTTATTTCCTCGATCTTGGCCTTGTATTCAAGCACGTGCGGGTTGGTGGTCACAAACTGCTCCTCGTTGAAGGTGTCGCCAAAGCGCTTGCGGGCTTTCTCCACCTCCTTATTGATTTTCTCCTCGATTTTGGCCATGTGGTCCTCAACGAGCACGTCGGCACGGTAGCGTTTTTTGCTGTCGCGGTTGTCGATGAGCGGGTCGTTGAACGCGTCGAGGTGGCCCGAAGCCTTCCAAGTGGTGGGGTGCATGAAAATGGCCGCATCGATGCCGACAATGTTCTCATGCATCTGCACCATTGCCTTCCACCAGTATTCGCGGATGTTCTTCTTCAGCTCCACACCGTTCTGGCCATAGTCGTAGACGGCTGAAAGCCCGTCATAAATCTCGCTCGACTGGAAGATGAAACCATATTCTTTCGCATGAGCGGTTATTTTTTTGAAAAAGTCTTCTTGGTTCATTATTTAAAGATTTAAAATTCAAAAATTTAAAGATTCAAGATTAAATGATGAGCATGGCGTCGCCGTAGGTGAAAAAGCGGTATTTCTCGGCGATGGCTTCCTTGTAAGCTTTCATAAGCAGGTCGTAGCCGGCGAAGGCCGCCACCTCCATCATCATCGGAGACTTAGGCAGGTGGAAGTTGGTGATCATGCAGTTGGCTACCGAGAAGTTGTAGGGTGGGAAGATGAATTTGTTGGTCCAGCCTTTGTATGGCTTTATTTTGCCGCCGATGGTCATGGCCGTCTCCAAGGCTTTCATCGAGGTAGTGCCCACGGCAAATACGTTGTTGTGACGTTGGTTGGCTTCGTTGACCAATGTGCAGCAATTCTCGTCGATGTACATTTCTTCCGAGTCGGGCTTGTGTTTGGTGAGGTCTTCCACCTCGATGTCGCGGAAGTTGCCCATGCCGGGATGCAGGGTCAGCTCGGCGAAGGTGGCGCCAACGATCTCCAAGCGTTTCATCAGTATCTTGCTGAAGTGCATGCCTGCGGTGGGGGCCGACACGGCACCCTCTATCTTGGCATAGATGGTCTGGAAGTCGTCTGCATCTTCGGGGCGTTCCTCGCGGTTGAGTTCTTTCGGGATGGGTGTATGGCCAAGTCCCGACAGGGTCTTTTTGAACTCGTCGTAGGTGCCGTCATAAAGGAAACGGAGCGTGCGGCCGCGCGAGGTGGTGTTGTCGATGACTTCAGCCATCAGGTCATCGTCGCCGCCAAAATAGAGTTTGTTGCCGATGCGGATTTTGCGTGCCGGGTCGACGAGCACATCCCAGAGGCGACTTTCGCGGTCCAATTCGCGGAGCAGCAGCACCTCAATCTTGGCGCCGGTCTTCTCCTTCTCGCCATAGAGCTTGGCGGGGAACACTTTGGTGTTGTTGATGACAAAAACATCGCCATCTTTCACATAGTCCACCAAGTCTTTGAAGATCCGGTGTTCGATCTTTCCTGTTTTTCGGTTGACGACCATCAGTCGGGCTTCGTCGCGGTTTTGCATAGGCTGCAGCGCAATCAACTCATTCGGCAGGTTGAATTTAAAATGTGAGAGTTTCATTGTATGTAGATTTTTGAAATTCCATCGTTCCTTAGTGGCGTGCAAAGATAATGCAGGACGAAAGATTTGTCAAGTTTTTTTTCTAATACATTGATTTCTAATACGGTATTATAATATGCCCTGAAAGTAGAGACAGTGCGAGCACCGTCTCTACAACAACGCCTGAAATGATACCCCTCATTTTTTTGCAAATAATCGCATTATTAAAATAAACGATGAACCCAAATCGGTCAATAGGACCC
>JBGYWU010000105.1:0-4881 GCA_041842265.1 Candidatus Limimorpha sp.
ATTTCCGTTTTCAAACCTATACTTTCATTTGTGTTTTAACGACAGTGTTTCTGTCTTCTACAAAGATTTCGACTCCTCCTTTGCTAAAAGCATGAGCCGAACAGCATGTTGGGCAATCCTATCGGAACACCACACCATGGGCCGCTCCACACACAAGGTTCTTTACACCATCGACGAGCAAGACTACCAAAATGCGCTCATACAGTGCGGTTATGGAAAGAAACAGGAAATCTTGCTCCCATAAATAACAACAGTATGCTTCATCCGTCAGAGCCTCTATTCGATGCCCGAAAGAGGCTCTTTTCTTTTTCCGCGTTTCTTTCTCGCTTTTCTCAGGGCGCCGAACTCTAAAATTCACTATTTTTGCGGCAAATATCTGGTATCAGGATAAATCACACGGCCGAATGGATATTTTTTATTGAATCATGCAAAAGAACAAGACAAAAATCCGTAAAGGCTTGCGCGACTTTTTCATCGCGACAGACGAAACATCGGACGGCAAGCTCAAATCGCATATTACAGGGCTGCGCCGTTATATCGATAAAATCAAGCCCAACTTTATGGAAGGCGGGCATTTTGCTTGGCTACAATCCACTTTCGAGGCTTTTGAGAGTTTCCTATTCGTCCCCGGTGCCACCACCAAGCGCGGCTGCCAAATCCGTGATGCGGTAGACATGAAACGTACGATGATCAGCGTTGTCGTCGCCTTAATGCCAGCCCTTTTGTTCGGCATTTGGAACATCGGCTACCAACACTATCTGTCTTTGGCCGAGACTGTCAGTTTTTGGTATATGCTTGGCTTCGGTCTGGCTAAAGCCTTGCCCGTCATCGTGGTTTCCTATGCCACCGGTCTAGCCATCGAATTAACCTTTGCGCAAATCCGCCACCATCAGGTCAACGAGGGCTTCTTGGTCACGGGAATGCTGATTCCCATGGTGTTGCCTCCCGATATCCCCTTGTGGATGGTCGCTTTGGCCACAGCCTTCGCCGTCATCATTGGCAAGGAAGCCTTTGGAGGCACGGGTATGAACCTTGTCAACCCTGCCCTTTTGGCCCGAGCCTTCCTATTCTTCGCCTATCCTTCGGTGATGTCGGGCGACAAGATCTGGATTGCCGACCAACCTGACACATTATCAGGAGCCACGCCACTCGGCATCCTTGCCAACGGCGAAACCGATTTGCCTTCCGTATGGACGATGATTTGGGGCGGGATTCCAGGTTCGATGGGTGAAACATCCGTCATAGCGGTCGCACTCGGTGCGACACTACTATTGATTACAGGCATCGCCAGTTGGCGCATCATGCTTTCCGTACTTATTGGTGGCGGTCTCATGGGGCTGTTGTTCAATGCCATCGGTGCCAACGCCTACATGCAACTGCCATTCCATTATCATTACCTGATGGGCGGCTTCATGTTTGGTGCGGTCTTTATGGCCACCGACCCAGTTACCGCTGCACAGACCAACACCGGCAAATGGATTTATGGCCTGCTCATCGGCATTTTCGCTGTTATGCTGCGTATTGTCAACCCCGCTTATCCCGAAGGCATGATGCTCAGTATCCTGTTGATGAACTGCTTCGCTCCGCTCATCGACCATTTTGTGGTGACCCGTAATATCAAGATGCGCCAAAAACGCGCCATTGTCCAACAAACAACCACAGTCCGATGAAAAGAGACACCAACAGCAACGGATACATCTTTATGTATTCCACAGTTTTAGTGGTTGTGGTGGCTGTTTTGCTCACATCTACTGCATTGTGGCTTCAACCTTACCAGCAACGCAATAGAGACAACGAAAAACGCATCAACATCCTCAAGGCGGTGGGCATCGCCAGGGTAAACAAAGACAACGCCTTCCGGCTTTTTGAACAGCATTGTACCGCCGAACTGTCCCTTAACGAGAACGGAGAAACCGTCGAAAACGGCATCCTATCTTTATATATCATTGACAATCAATTCAGTGTCATCCCAATGCATGGCAACGGTCTTTGGGGTCCCATCTGGGGCTACTTGGCCATTGCCTCCGATGGCAGCACCATAATAGGCGCCAACTTCGACCACAAATCGGAGACCCCTGGCTTGGGTGCCGAAATCACTACGGAGATGTTCCAAGGCCAGTTTGCCGGGAAACAATTCATGAGCGATGGCCAACTTGTTCCTGTTGAGGTCGACGCCATCACGGGTGCCACCAAAACTTCCGATGGGGTTAAAGATATGATAAACAACACTTTGAAAATTTATTCGCCGTTTTTTGAAAACATGGAAGCGGCAAACAGATGAAATGTTGCCGAATCCTATTTTATTCACGGCTAAATACTCAGGAATACAACAAAATATAACGAACCATGCCGACCCTAAAAAAACTCCTCATAGCACCCCTGCGAAAAGCGAACCCCGTCACCGTATTGGTTTTGGGTATATGCTCCTGCTTGGCCGTAACCGCCAAATTGAAGCCTGCCTTGGTGATGGGAGCCTCCGTGACGGTAGTAACGGCGTTCTCCTGTCTCATCATCTCGCTGCTGCGCAAGGGTATTCCGTCACGCATTCGCATTATCGTACAGCTTGTTATTGTAGCCACCCTAGTCATAATGATTGACCAATTCTTGAAAGCCTTTGCATACGAAGTCAGCAAGCAACTTTCTGTTTATGTTGGGCTCATCATAACAAACTGCATCATCATGGGTCGTTTGGAGGCCTTTGCGCTGTCGCACGGACCTGGCGAAGCGTTCATAGACGGTTTGGGTAACGGATTAGGATACAGCCTGATTCTCGTCATCGTGGCTTTCTTCCGAGAATTATTGGGTTCGGGTACACTGTTGGGCTATCAAGTCATCCCCCATTCGTACTACGAAGCCGGTTATCAGAACAACGGACTGATGATTCTTCCGCCTATGGCACTCATCGTGGTGGGCATTATCATCTGGATTCAGCGCACACGCAACCCCGAAATGCAAGAAAACCAAAACTAAACGGCAATGGAATACTTTAACCTATTCATCAAATCGGCCCTTGTAGACAACATGATTTTCGCCTATTTCTTGGGCATGTGTTCCTATTTGGCCGTGTCGAAAACCGTCAAGACCAGTGCGGGGTTGGGCTTGGCTGTTACCTTTGTGTTGGTGGTTACGGTTCCAGTCAATTACTTGATCAACAAATACTGGCTCTCTCCCGGTGCTTTGGCATGGATCAGCCCAAGGTTCGCCACCGTCGATTTGAGTTTCCTGACATACATCCTCTTCATCGCCATCATCGCTGCCATCGTGCAGATTTTGGAGATGATTATCGAGACCCTCACACCATCGCTCTATTCCGCCTTGGGTATTTTCCTCCCGCTGATTGCTGTCAATTGCGCCATTCTCGGCTGCTCGCTCTTCATGCAGGAGCGCAACTTCGGCAATGTGGGCGAAGCTGCCGTGTTCGGGCTTGGCTCGGGCATGGGTTGGCTGCTGGCCATCGTAGCCATCGCCGCCATTCGTGAAAAACTGCGCTATTCCAAAATCCCCAAAGGACTTCAAGGTATTGGTATCTCATTCATTATCACAGGATTGATGGGCATTGCCTTTATGGCGTTTATGGGAATAAAACTATGATTGCATGAACTTTACTACCAACATAACCCTAAGCATCGCCGTCTTTCTGGGCATCGTTCTGCTGCTCATTGCCCTACTGCTGTGGGTGCGCAACAAACTCATACCCAAGGGCGAGGTGAAAATCACCATCAACGATGATAAGGAGCTGACAGCGCCGACAGGCAACACACTGATTGCCACGCTCGCCGAGCAGAAGGTATATCTGTCTTCGGCCTGTGGCGGCAAAGGCTCGTGCGGGCAATGCAAATGCCGTGTGACGGAAGGCGGCGGCGGCATCTTGCCCACCGAGGTCGGCTTCTTCTCACGCAAACAGATACAAGACCACTGGCGCTTGGGTTGTCAGGTGAAGGTGAACGAAAACATGAAAGTCGTAGTGCCGCAGTCGGTTCTCGATGTCAAGGAATACACATGCACGGTGGTGTCGAACCGCAATGTGGCCACTTTCATCAAGGAGTTCAAGGTGCAGTTGCCGGCAGGCGAGCACATGGACTTCATCCCTGGCTCCTACGCCCAAATCAAGATACCGAAGTTCGACATCAAATACGCCGACTTTGACAAGGAACTGATTGGAAAAGAATATCTGCCATCGTGGGAGAAGTTCAAGATATTCGACCTGCGCTGCATCAACACCGAGCCAACGGTGCGTGCCTATTCCATGGCCAATTATCCCGCCGAAGGCGATGTTTTCATGCTGACCGTGCGCATTGCCACGCCGCCTTTCAAGCCCGACCATTCGGGATTCATAGAGGTCAACCCGGGCATTGCCTCTTCTTACATCTTCTCCTTGAAGCCCGGCGACAAGGTGTTGATGTCGGGGCCTTACGGCGAGTTCCATGTGAAGTAGCATTTTGGCGATATGAATGGTAAAACCGAAATGATTTGGGTAGGCGGCGGTGCCGGTATGGCTCCCTTGCGGGCCCAAATGATGCACCTGACGCGCACCTTGAATGTCAGGGACTGCGAGATGCATTATTTCTACGGTGCCCGCGCTTTGAATGAGGTGTTCTACCTGCAAGATTTCCTTCAACTTGAGCAGGAGTTCCCGAATTTCCATTTCCACCTTGCCTTAGACCGTCCCGACCCCGCCGCCGATGCAGCAGGCGTGCGATACACTGCCGGCTTTGTGCACCAAGTGATGTTTGACACATACTTGAAAAACCATCCTGCGCCCGAGGACATCGAATACTACATGTGCGGTCCGGGCCCAATGAGCGACGCTGTGGTCGATATGCTCGACAATTTGGGCGTTGCGTCAGAGAATATTTTGTATGATGATTTTGGTGGATAAGC
>JBGYWU010000106.1:0-34823 GCA_041842265.1 Candidatus Limimorpha sp.
AGCGACCTATAGGAGAATTATGTATTTGTTGGATTGTTTTTCTTGGAAAAAAGCACGGCCACTTCTTGCGCCGTCCCCGAAAAACCCCTATCTTTGAACCCCGAAAATTAGAGCAAAATCCGCTCTATCTTTCAATACTAAACAATCGATTATCAACTGCTTATGTTTCTTATCTTCGATACCGAAACCACCGGTCTACCCAAAAACTATAACGCACAGCTGACCGACTTCGACAACTGGCCACGCATGGTGCAACTTGCCTGGCAAGTTCATGATGACAAGGGTCGATTTGTCGAGGCGCACAATTATATCGTTCAGCCTGAAGGCTTTGAGATTCCCATTGATGCCAAGATGGTGCATCATATTTCCACCAAGTATGCCACCGAACACGGCAAGCCGCTCGATGAAGTGCTTGACATCTTCCTGAGGTCGGCCTCGAAAGCCACGCGCCTTGTGGGTCATAACATCGACTTTGACCTCTGCATCTTGGGTTGCGAGTTCTTGCGCAAAAAAGGCGAGAACCCGCTGCCCAACTGGCAGAATGTGGACACCTGCACCGAGAAGATGGCTGAATTCTGCCAACTGCCCGGAGGCAAGGGTGGTAAGTTCAAGCTGCCGCGATTGGAAGAGTTTCATCAGATTCTCTTTGGCGAGAAGTTTGATTCAGCGCACAATGCTGCCGCCGATGTGGAGGCTACGGCTCGCGTCTTCCTCGAACTGGTGCGCCGTGGCGTGCTCGACGCCAATGACCTAGGCGTCGATTTCCAGTTCATCAATGAATTCAGGGCTGCAAACCCTGAGATGATACAGCCTGCCGGCATCACCTTTGAACCTATCGTCGACGAAGAGGAAACAGAAGATGTGCCTGAAATCGGCGACTATGTGCCGAAGCATTTCACCCACCTCCATGTTCACTCGCATTATTCCATGCTCGACGGCATGTCGAAGGTGCCCGACCTGGTGGCGAAATGCAAGAAAAACGGTATGAATAGCCTTGCGCTCACCGACCATGGCAACATGTTTGGCATCAAGGACTTCGCCGACACCGTGAACAAGGAAAACGGCAAGGTAAAGGATGCCATCAAGGAGCAAGAGGCCATATTAAAAAAGGAAGATGCCACTGAAGAGGAGAAAACGGCGGCTCAAGCCGAAATCGAGAAATTAAATGGGCAGTTCTTCAAGCCGATTTATGGTATCGAGACCTACTGCGCGCCTGTCAGTATTGACAAACGCGACGGTCGCCAGGACCGCGGATGGCACCTGATTTTATTGGCGAAAAACAAGACGGGCTATCACAGCCTTTGCAAGTTGAGTTCTATCGCCTATACTGACGGTTTCTACTATAATCCGCGTATCGACCATAGCTTTTTGGAGAAGTACCATGAGGGGCTGATTTGCAGTTCGGCATGCTTGGCAGGAGAGATACCGCAAAAAATCATGAATGCTGATTTCAAAGGGGCAGAGGAGTCCATACAATGGTTCAAGAACCTCTTTGGAGACGACTATTACCTTGAAATCCAACGCCACAAGACTGACAAACCAGGTGGCGACAACGAAGTCTACGAACGCCAGAAAGAGGTGAACAAGATTATCCTTGAACTGGCCATGAAATTCAACATCAAAGTTATTGCCACCAACGACGTGCATTTCGTGGAAGAGGAACATGGCGAGGCGCACGACCGCCTCATCTGCCTCAGCACGGGCAAGGATTTTGACGACCCCACGCGGATGCACTACACCAAGCAGGAATGGCTGAAGACCCCTGCTGAGATGGGTCGTATCTTCTCCGACCATCCCGAGGTGTTGGAAAACACACAGGAGATTGTCGACAAGGTGGAAAACTATAGCATCGACTCCGACCCGATCATGCCGAAGTTTCCCATCCCCGAGGGCTTCGGGACGGAGGAGGAGTATCGCAAGAAATACACTGAGGAGGACCTCTTCAACGAGTTTACCCGCGACGAGCATGGCCATGTGGTGATGTCGCAGGAGGAAGCCGAGAAGAAGGTGTTGAAAATGGGTGGATACGATCGTCTATACCGTATCAAATTGGAAGCCGACTACTTGGCCAAATTGACATGGGATGGTGCCCATCAGCGTTATGGCAAGAACCTCACCGAGGAGCAGGTAGAACGAATCAAGTTCGAGCTGCATGTGATGAAGACTATGGGCTTCCCAGGCTACTTCCTCATCGTGAGCGACTACATCAGGGCGGCCCGTGAGGAGTTGGGGGTGAGTGTCGGTCCGGGCCGTGGGTCTGCGGCCGGTTCTGTGGTGGCCTATTGCTTGAAAATCACGGATCTGGATCCGTTGAAATACGACTTGCTGTTTGAGCGTTTCCTCAACCCTGACCGTATTTCCCTGCCCGATATCGATGTGGATTTCGACGATGACGGACGGGAGCGTGTACTCGATTGGGTGACAAAGAAATACGGAAAGGAGAAAGTGGCTCACATCATTACCTATTCTACTATGGCAACCAAATCGGCCATCCAAGATGTGGGTCGAGTGCAGAAGGTGCCGCTTTCGAAAGTGGCCGAAATCAAGAACTTTATTCCAGACCGCAGTTTCGATGAAGCGGCCGTGAGGGCAGTGGAGGGCACCATGCCTGCGAAAGAACCTAAGGTGAACCTGAAAAACTGCTATAAGTACGTCCCGGAATTGAAAGCAATGCTCAACGGCCCGGATGAGAACATTTCCTCCATGTTGTCCTACGCCGAGGAGTTGGAAGACACCAACCGGCAGGTGGGTATTCACGCCTGTGGAGTCATTATCGGCGCCGATGATTTGACCAATATCGCGCCCGTATGTACCGTAAAGGACAAGGATTCAAAAGAAGACGTGGTTGTTACCCAGTATGATGGCCATGTCATTGAGTCCGTGGGTCTTATCAAGATGGACTTTTTGGGACTGAAGACCCTGACCTTGATCAAGAACGCATTGCGTAATATCAAACGCACCCACGGCATTGATATTGACATCGACCATATCCCCATTGACGACAAGGAGACCTACGAATTGTACTCGGCGGGCAACACCATCGGTACCTTCCAGTTTGAATCGGTCGGGATGCAGAAATATTTGCGTGAATTGCAGCCATCCGTCATTGGCGACATCATCGCCATGAATGCCCTCTACCGTCCCGGTCCGATGGACAACATCCCTGATTTCATCGCCCGAAAGCAGGGCAGGCAGGAAATCAAATATGACTTCAGTTGCATGGAGAAATACTTGAAAGACACCTATGGCATCTGCGTGTATCAAGAGCAGGTGATGTTGCTTTCGCGCGAATTGGCAGACTTCACGAGAGGCGAATCGGACACCTTGCGTAAGGCGATGGGCAAGAAGCAGGTGGACAAAATGGAAGAGCTTTATGACAAGTTCATGAAGCAAGGAGTGGCCAAGATGACACGAACAGAGAACCTGCCCGAAGAGGAAGTGAGAAAACGCTTGGAGAAAATATGGGAAGAATGGAAGAAGTTCGCTTCGTATGCCTTCAACAAATCGCATGCAGCCTGCTATTCTTGGGTGTCATACCAGACGGCTTTCCTCAAGGCACACTATCCTGCCGAATTCATGGCTGCTGTGCTCAACAACGAATTGGGAGACATCAAAAAAGTGAACTTTATGACCGAGGAATGCAAGCGCATGAAGATTGCGGTGCTTGGTCCAGACGTGAACGAGTCGGAATACAAGTTCTCTGTCAACGAGAAAGGCGAAATCCGTTACGGCATGGGCGGTATCAAGAATGTGGGCGAGGCGGCGGTGGCAGGCATTGTGGAGGAGCGCGAGACCAACGGCAAATTCAAGGACTTTGGCGATTTTGTGATACGGATTGCTGATAAAGGACTTAATGTCAGGGCTTTGGAGAGTATGGCCATGGCGGGATGCTTCGACGGATTCAAGGGCTTCCACCGCGCCATGATGTTTTATGTTGCCCCCAACGAATCGGCATCATTCTCCGAAAAAGCCTTGCGAATGGTGGCTTCGTTCAACGAGCGCAGGAATTCGTCGCAAATGGACCTCTTCGGTTTCGGCGATGAAGGTGATACAGAGGAGACATTCACAATACCCATGCCCGTTTGCGAGCCATGGTCGAAAATGAAAGAGTTGGAGATGGAGAAGGAGGCTCTTGGCTTCTATATCTCATCACATCCAATGGAGGTGTATCGTCTTCCCATCAAATATTTTTGCAACTGCGATGTGGAAGGACTAAAAGTAGCCCTCAACGATGTGGAGAAGAACCAGAATCGCCCCGTGCGCCTTGGAGGACAAATTACTCGATCCGAGGTGTTTACTGCAAAAAACGGCAATCTCTACGGGCGTTACACCATTGAGGACCAAACCGGTGCCTTGCAGTTTTGTTTGTACAAGGAGAATTTTCTGAATTGCAGGAACATGCTGATGGTAGATTCGTTCGTGATGCTTTCCGGGAAAATGGATAGGCCCTTCCCGAGGGCAGGTCAAGAACCGGGAGCTGTGTCGCAGAATCTTGAAGTGCGCTTTAGCGAGGTCCGATTGTTGGACTCTTTGTTGGAAACCACTTCAAAGACGGTCTACCTCAAACTCAATGTGTCGGAAATGAACAAGGAAAGCACGGTGGACCTTATCAAGACCATAAAGGATAACCCAGGGAAGCAGAACTACAAAATCCATATTTTCGACCCTTTGAACAAGATGTCCTGCAACATGACGCCAGCCACAGGCGCCATCAACGCCCATGAAGTTTTGCCGATGTTGGAAAAAATGCCTTTTGTTGAATTTGATTTGAGGTGATTGCAGGACCGTGTTGCGATTTGGAAATAATTTGCTATTTTTGCAAACTCTTAAAAGCAAAATAGATTACATAATTAACTAAACGATTAGTACTATGGCAGTAATTCAAATGACTGACGACCGTTTTGAAGAAGTCGTCTTGAAATCGGAACTCCCTGTAATGGTGGATTTTAGTGCCACATGGTGTGGCCCGTGCAAGAAAGTTGAACCCATCATAGAAGAACTTTCCGAAGATTATGAGGGCAAGATGATTGCCGTGAAGTGTGATGTAGAAGAATGCCCTAGCACGGCAGCCAAATTCGGCATCATGAACATTCCTACCGTTCTTTATTTCAAAAACGGAGAACCCGTCGACAAGAATGTCGGAGCCGCACCCAAGAAAGTGTTTGTTGAGAAATTAGAGAAAGTCCTGTAATTGTTGTTTTGATTGTCAATCAATTGACAACAAACAGTTCAACAATCAACAATTCAACAATAATTGGACTTTTCTATCGATAGGAACCGACTGACCCAATTTGGCAGTCTCGAGTTCTTGGCACGTCAAATCGTGGAGGGATTCATCACTGGTTTACACAAGAGTCCCTTTCACGGTTTTTCTGTGGAGTTCGCCGAACACCGCCTCTACAACACGGGGGAACCTATCCGGCATATTGACTGGAAACTTTATGGCCGCACTGAGAAACTCTTTGTGAAACGCTATGAGGAGGAAACCAACCTGCGCTGCCAGCTTGTCATCGACCAAAGTTCGAGCATGTGCTTCCCCGTGAGCCAGAAAGTCGATTTCGAGCATCCCAGCAAACTGTTTTTTTCTGTTTACGCCGCTGCTTCTCTCATGGAACTCATGCGCCGCCAGCGTGATGCAGTAGGCTTGGACTTGTTTGACGAAACGGTCTCTTTTCATGAGCCAGCCAAGTCGTCGAATATCCATAATAAGTTGATTTATAGCGAGTTGGAGAAACTGATTGCAGCTTACAACAAAAACAGCCGAAAAACCACCTCAACCCCGCAATGCCTGCATCAGATTGCGGAGATGACACACCGCCGCAGCCTGGTGGTGATTTTCACCGACATGCTTGACGGCCTCGCCGACTATCAGCCGATGTTTGAAGCCTTGGAGCATCTGAAATACAACAAACATGAAGTGATTCTGTTTCATGTGTTTGACTCCTGTTTGGAACAGAATCTCGATTTCGGGAACCGACCTTACCGTTTTGTCGATTTGGAGACGGGCGACTCCTTGAAACTCAATCCCGTTGAAGTGCAGGAAGCCTACAAAAAAATCATGACCCGGCGCAAAGAAGCACTGTTGCGCCATTGCTACCAAAACCGGATCGATTATGTTGAAGCCGATATTAATAAGGACTACAAGCAGGTTTTGACGAGCTATTTGATAAAACGGACGAAGCTGCATTAATCGGTTTGTTATTATCGCAAGCCTTCATCGTTCTCTAAAAATCAAAAAGTCCGAGAGCCATGGCTCCCGGACTTTTCGTTTTCCCTTTCGGGAAAAGCATTACTTACCTAACAATAACTTTCACGGAAACTATGTTCTCGTTGTTTTGCAAACTGACGACATAGACACCTGTGGCGAGGTTGTGACCAATGCGTTTGGTGCTGCCGGCGTTGATTTGCTGTTTCATCATCGGCTGGCCGAGGATGTTGTAAACGGTTATGGTATAGTGGGTTTCGTCGCCGTTCTCGATGACAAACTCATGGTCGGCACTCCAAATATTCACGTTGGGAGCCAAAGGCTCTTCCACGCCGTCGTAGGTGAGGTCGATGAAGATGGGGGCTTCAAGACCGTTGGCCGGGTCGATGGTGTAGGCTTCAGGCGCCCACTGTCCATTTTCTGTATAGAACTCGTTAACGACATCACCATTCATGTCCATAATCCAGATGGCGTTGATGCCTTCGGCGTTGTCGTTGGGCAGGATGCCGCCAAACCAACCGTCTTGTCCGGCTACCAACTCCTTGTAGAAATCTGCATACTGGTTGATGTTGCCGTAGTCAACCCCTACTGTCTCAATGCTGGTGGAGTAGATGGGGCGTTCGTCCTCGTCGATGCTGAACATGACGGCGAAGCTCATCGGACTCTCTTCGCTCTTGGCGTAGAAGGCTGAGCCTTGGTAGGCATCGTACCCGTTTCCGAAGTTGAGTACGGTGGCGTAGTCTTGCGAGGTGAGGGTTTGGTTGACGGTGGTCCCATTTTGGCCGTCGTTGATGCGGACACGCAGGAAGACTTGGTTGCCGGGAGTGAAGCGGGAATTTGCCGTGGGCTCGTTGATGAACCACACTATGGCCTCGCCCTCGTCAGAGGTGGTGAACTCGCCATAACCGCCTTCTGTGGCAAGGCTCGGGCTGGTACTCCGATAGAAACCTTCCTCGTTGGCATAAATCACGTTGCCGGCACCGGCCGTCTCAGGACCGTCGTTGCCGTCAACGAGTTGGTTGGTGTAGCGGTAGATCGTGTTGGGTTCAAGGTTATCGAAAATGCCGATAATGGCCACAGGCACACGGTTGTTGTTCGATCCGTTGTTGCCTTGGATGAAATATGGCATGATAGCTTCCATGGAAGGCTCGTTCTCACTGTGGACGGTGCCGCTCACATTTACATTAGAGTTGGCGTTTCCGCCTTCATGAGCAACAGTTCCTTGATGCATCCCAACCTCCTGACCTTCAGCCATGCGCACATAAACAGTTATAGGCTGGTTGACAATCTGGCCGTCGGCGAATGCGATAGACAGCTGGCTGGCAAAGCCTTCATTGTCCAACGAAATTTCGAAGCCTTCGCTTGCGTTGGCAGTGATGTTGCCCGCGCCTTCAAGGTTGGCTGCCGTCAAGGTGTAGGTTTGTGAGGCTGACGGGCCGTTGCCCTCGTTGTAGTCAAGACCATTAATGGAGTTGGGTGTGGCTGTGATGGTTGGACTGGTGTTGGCACCGGAGACAAGCATGATGTCATCAACTTCCCATGCGGCAGCTTCGGTATCAGTGCTGGTGTACTTGAAGCCGATGTAACAGCTCGAACCGTTGAAGCCGTCAAGGTTGATGTCGCCCGACTCGGTCCAAGTCCAACTGCCTGTCGAGAGTGTACAGGTCAAGGCCGTCCAAACGGCAGCGGTGGGGTCTTGCCCGTTGTAGTCGTTGGAGAAGAAGACCTCAAGCCCAGGCCCGGTGAAGTTCTTGGCCGTGCGGAAGGTCAGCACAACGTCGCTATGGTCGTCAAGGTTGAAGGCGGGCGAGATGAGCCAGTCTTCGTTGGCACCTTGTTGAAATGCGTTCATGTAAGCATAATGGTTGCCGCTGTGCTCAGCGATGGTCCATGCTGTCGTATCGCCTGCAATGCTGACTTGGGTCCAACCGTTCCAGTCTTCTTCCCAGTCTTGGTTGAAGATGATGACGGCATCATTCTGAATGACATATTCTGCACTGACGATAGGACTGTCATTGTAGCCGTCTTTCATGGCTATGGCCTTGACGGTGGTGGTCTCGCCTATTGTCAACGGAGTGTTGAAGACAGGACTTGTTCCAGTCGGATTGCTGCCGTCAAGGGTGTAATGGATGGTAGCGCCTTCGGTGGCGCAGGCAATGCTCACGGTCTGGGCTTCATAATAAGTGCCGGCAGTGGGGGAGAAAGTGGGAACGGCCACAGTGGGCGTGCCACTTTCGCCTTGCATGAAGATGTCGAGGAAGAAGTTGTAATCGCCAGCCTGACCGCCTTCGATGTTTGAAGTGGAGTAAGCTCCGAATTTGTGGGAGCTTTTCAAGGCAAAGGCTCTGTCGGTAACACTATAGTTGGTGATAAGGAAACCGATATAATCAGGTACCATTCCGGCATTGCTTGCGGTGTCTTTCTTGATAGTCCAAACGGTTTTGTCGCCTCCCGTAGCGAAGTTGGTGCTGGAGTTGTATCCAATCGTGTCGCCGTTGGCATTGGTGAAGGTGTAGCCCTCGGAAGTGATACCCACTGTCCAATAATGATTGCTTTCGTTGCTTATAATGTCAGAAGGGATGATTTCGTCGCTTCCGTTCATAAGACTGGTGAACTCAGCGGTGTTGAGCTTGCCGTCCGACAGGGTGTTGAGTGCCGCCCGATAGGAGTTGCTCGTCTCGTTGTATCGAGCTGCCAAGATGACCCGGTTGCCGTCAACAAGCTGGCCAACATCCGAGATGCGGACATAATCGCCGCCGGAAACGGGCGCTACGATGACACTTCCGCTGCAAGTTACCTGAATTTCGTCGAGGTCGGCAGAGGTAATGGCGATGCCTTCATCATTGTATTCGCCAACGGCCAAGCCGGATTTCAGGCGGACGTAAACCGTGATTTCATCAATGCTGCCGTAGGATTGCGACAAAGTAAGGGCGGGTTGCGCATTGAAATTGTTGCCCGAACCCAAAGAGATTTCGTAATTGTCGGATTGGGTGACAGTAACATTGCCGCTTAGGTTGAGGGCTGAAACGGTGAAGGATTGTTCTGCCGAGGGACCGTTGCCTTCCATGTAACTGAAGCCTGTCAACGCCAAGGGTGTTACTGTGATGACAGGCGCCGAAGTCTGGCCTATGAGCAGGATGTCGTCCACTTCCCACGTAGCGGCTTGGGTGGCCGCGCAGGTATATTTGAAGCCGATATGGCAGTTAGTTCCGGCAAAGCTACTCAAGTCGATAGGACCGGACTCTACCCATTCGAAGTCGCCTTGTGAAAGGGCGCAACTTAAGGGAGTCCAAATGGCTGTGGCAAGATTTTGTCCGTCGTAGTTGTTGGAGAAGTATACTTCGATGGCATTGCCTTCATACTTGGTGGCTGTCAGGAAATTCAACACGGGGTTGTCGTAGTCGTCCAAGTTGAAGGCAGGGGAGATGCACCAGTCGGTGTTTTCACCATGATTGAACCCGCTTATCTTGGCGAAATGGTTGCCGCTATAAGATGAGATGTTCCAAGAGGCACCGCCTTCCACATCGACGAAAGTCCAGCCGTTCATTTCTCCCTCCCAGTCTTGGTTGAAGATGGTAACGAAGCCTAACTGTATGGTGTAGGTGGCTTCGGCAACGGCACTGTTGTCGTGGCCTTCTTTCATGGCTATGGCCTTGACAGTGGTGTTCTCACTGATTGCCAGCGGGGTGCTGTAAACGGGGCTTGTTTCAGTCGGGGTGCTTCCGTCGAGGGTGTAGTGGATGGCGGCGCCTCCGGTGGCGCAGGCAATGCTCACGGTCTGGGCTTCATAATATGTGCCCGAGGCGGGGGTGAAGGTGGGCGTGGCCACAATAGGAGCGCTATTGCCATCGGTCTTCACGAATATGTCTAAAAAGAAGTTGTAGCCGCTGTTGTTCAGGTTGGTGGATGCGGAATAGGGCCCAAATTTGAATTGGCTGTTCAAGGCAAAACCACGGGTGGTATCTGAGGTGTTCAATATATTGAAAGCCGTGTAGTTAGGTACCATGGCGCTCCCACCGGAGGTATTGAGTTCGATGTCCCACTCAGTGTTGTCGCCTCCCGTAGCGAAGTTGGTGCCGGTGCTGTATCCAATCAGTTCGCCATTGGCGTTGGTGAAGTTGTAGCCGTTGGCAGTCAGGCCGACGGTCCAATAGTAGCTGCTTTCTTCGTCAACAATGGAAGCGGGCAGGATCTCGTTCTCATCGGTAGTGGTGGCGGAGGTGAACAGCACACCCGCGGGTTTGCCTGACGAGGTGTTGGTCATGGCGTAATAGCTAGCGGCATTTTCATCGAATCGAGCGGCAAAGACCACCCGGCTGCCTTCGGAAATTTCGTCTATGTTGTTGATACGGACATAGTCACCCGAAACGGGCGGCGTAGGGCCGTTGTGCGTAACATTGCCCGAGACATTGACAAACAAGGTGTCAGCACCTTCGGATACAACAACCAGTTGTTCGTTATATGAGCCTGCTTCAAGACCAGCTTTCAGTCTTACACTGATGTTGAGGTCATAAAAATAGCCTGAGTGAGGGAGGTAGATCATGGCCGGATTCTCAGGACGGAATTGGTTGGCAGGGTATGTCGACACCTCGAAACTTTCAGAAGGATAAATGCTGACATTGTGCTCGAGGTGGTTGCCGCTCAAGAGGAAGCCGGCAACTTGGGAAGGACCGCCTTCCTCGTATTCGTAACTCATGCCAGTAACGGTTGTCGGGTTGGCGGACAGAACGGGACGGTGCGTAAATGTGATGTTGTCGGCGTCGGCAATGAGCAGTTGAGGTGTGTTGTAGCAGCTGATGATGCCCGTAACGGTTACCCAATCGCCTTCAATCATGCCTTCCACGACCGGAATGCGGTAGATGTTGAGGGCATGGCCGTCCTGAGAAATCACCGTGGTGCCGGTCGGATTAATGGGTCCAATAGTGGCATTCTCTATTTTAACGCGGGTGGATTGCAACAGGTTGCTGCCGCTGAAATCTTCGTTGATGTCGGCGATGGTCTGAATGGCCAAAGGCAAGTCGTGGCCGGATGACAGGACGGTGAAAACATCTGGATTGCTGCCGTCGATTTCGGCAAGTTCGACGAGACCTTTGTAAACGGTCTTTTTGCCGTAAGCTTGCACCATGTCACCGATGGATAATGCCGAAGGTACAGTGCCGGTGTTTAGAAACAAGTCAATGGCGGCAGTGCTGTCTTGGATGTGTACATTACGGCCGTCGATGAAATTCACCACGCCTCGCACACAGGCATATTGGTTGTCGTCCAAAAGGCGTGCTTCAAGTATGGTGACTTGAGAGACGATGATGTACTCTGCCGATGCGATGTTGCTGGCTTCGTAGCCCTCTTTCCATGCTTTGGCTTTTACGGTGGTCGTTTCCGCGATGTTGAAAGTGGAGTCATACTCGGGGCTGCTCTCCGTCGGGTCGCTGCCATCCAGGGTGTAACGGATGACGGCTCCATCAGTGGCGCAGCTGAGGCTCACGGATTGAGGCTCATAATAGGTGCCGGCAACTGGGGCGATGATGGGAGTGGCCACGGTTTCTTGCTGCTGGCCACCTTGTTCGGTGTAGAAAGCGGCATTATTGAATTCCAGAAATTTGTTGTTGGAGCCTGACACAGTAACATTGTAGGTGATTTTGTAGTACATGTTGGCCCATCCCACCGTGGAAGGCTTAAGGAATGTGGTAGTGTCGTTGGCGGCAAACTCGCCCGTCAACACACTCACAGGATTGCTGAAATCACCATTGGCAGAAACAGTCAATGTCATCGAATTAACAGTGATGCCTTCAGCGTTTCCATGTACAACATCAATTTTTGAGATGTTGTCAGACAATGGGGTTTTTGAATACAAGTTACGATCAACGCTGTCAAGGCTTTTCCCGCCTATTCGCCAAGGAATCATTTTCGAGTTTCCAGTCAGGTTCCATGTGACGCCAGCAATGTCAATGTCACAATTCCCATTGTAAGAGTTGTTGCTTCCTATACTAGGTGCCAAAGTGTATGATACCACTTCGGCTCGTTGGGCCCGAAGCGATGTTCCCGTCAACAGCAACAACGCCGTCAATAATAATGTTAGTTTTTGTTTCATATTTATTGGTTTAATTATTTGATATTTAATGAGATAAATAAAAATAGTTCTATTATTGGATAGTTTTGGACAAGTTTTCAAAACTAAGAAATAATAGGTGAGTGAGGGAGATTGCCGCCAATAAGTTATCAACAATTTATCAACAGGTTTATCAACATGGATGTTGAAACCTTCTTCCCGTCTGGAAAAGGAAGCACCTGGAAGAGCTTGTATCAAGGTTGGTCGGAGAAAAAACAGGCTTTTAATTGAAACAGGGCTTTTCTGATTGCTTTCGGTTTTTTCTATATCTTTGCGGCGTAAAATTGTTTTGTCATGAAAAAAGTAGTTCGGACTGTGTGGATTGGGGCCTTGTCGGGCTTGGCATTTCTGGCCGCTTGCTGTTCTTCAAAAGGCTTGACACGCAAGGAGCGCAAGCAACTCGTCAAAACACGCGACTCCCTACAGGAGGTGCTGAAAATGCGAGAGATGGCTGCGGTATACGGCTCGCCCGAAATCATTGCCAATTACGGAGCGGAGACCTGCCGCTTGCGTTGCCAACTCGATTCCATTAATGCCCGCCTGGGCGAAGATGTGGATCTGGAGAAAAGTGCGCGCCGTGTGGCTTTTCAAGAACGCATTGCCGAACTGCAAGCGGCCCTTCAACGCCGTGAAGGCGCTTGCGTTTACGGCTCACCCGAAATCATCCAAGCATACGGCAGTGAGACCCAACGCTTGAGGGATGAAGTGGAAGCCGTGCGCAAGGAACTGAGGCAATTGGACCAACCTGTCCCCAATATAGAAGGCGATATGGAAGTCCTATACGGTTCCCCGAGGCCCTAACCATTTCGGATGGCGATCGAAACCATGAGTGAACGCCTCGGTTTCCATAAGTGCATGATGCTTGAACTCAACCATGCAGTGCTGCAAAAGCGCATTGATGAGCATGAGTTGCACCAACTGTTTTGGGAATGCACCCTGCGCTGCAACCTCAACTGCCGGCATTGCGGTTCCGACTGCCGAATGCTTTCAGAAAAAGACGATATGCCCCTTGAAGACTTTATCAAGGTACTCGACGAGGTGCGTGCCCATCAAGATCCGGCGAAGGTCATGGTCATCACCACGGGTGGCGAGCCTACCATGCGCCCTGATTTGGCGCATTGCGGCGAGGAAATTTCTAAACGCGGCTTCGTGTGGGGCATGGTGTGCAATGGTATGTTGCTCTCGGCTGAAAAGCTCAACGAGTTTGTGGAGGCTGGACTGAAATCCATTGCGGTCAGCTTCGATGGCTTCGAGGAAGACCACAACTGGATGAGAGGCAATCCTATGAGCTACAAGAATGTGCTTCGTGCTGTGGAGGCCATGAAACAACATCCGGGCCTCACTTGGGATGTCATCACATGTGTCAACCAACGCACTATCGAGTATTTGCCGCAGTTCCGCGACTTCCTTGTCTCCTTGGGAGTCCGCCGCTGGCGCCTGTTCACCGTGTTCCCATTTGGGCGTGCCGCCAACGAGCCCGATTTCAAGCTCAGCAACGATCAATTCGTTGAGATGATGGAGTTTATCAAGACAACACGCTTGCAAGGCATAATACGCGCCGACTATGGCTGCGATGGCTTTCTCGGCAAGTACGAGGGCGAAGTGCGCAACCATTATTACTCGTGTAGCGCGGGCATCAACATTGCCTCGGTGCTTGCTGATGGTTCCATTTCGGGCTGTCTCAGTATACGCAGTGACTACCATCAAGGCAACATTTACCGCGATTGCTTCTGGGAAATTTGGCAAAATAAGTTCCAAGTTTACCGCAACCGAAAATGGATGAAGACCGACCAGTGCGCCGATTGTAAGATGTGGCGTTATTGCCAGGGCAATGGAATGCATCTTCGCGACGGCGACGGCAAACTGCAAATATGCCAATACAATCTGATAATGGGTGGATAATGGTTTGGGATAAAGGCAATTGAGACATTGTTCCAGAAGGATCTTGTGTCCCATATCCTAAAGCAAAGTGACAATATGAACAGAATATACATCGTAGGCTATATGGGCGCAGGCAAAACCACGACTGCCCGCCGTCTGGCACAACGTCTGGGTTGGGAGGCGGTTGATACCGATACGCTTTTTGAAATGAAATATAAGATTTCCGTCTGCGATTTCTTCAACAAATACAACGAAACGCTTTACCGTAAGCTAGAAGCCGATGTGCTGAAGGAAACGGGCTGCCTCGAAAATGTGGTGGTTTCCACCGGAGGAGGCACGGCTTGTTATTTCGGCAACATGGATTGGATCAACCGAAATGGCCTTTCGGTCTTTTTGAGCATCAGCGAGAAGGCTGTGGTTGATCGCTTGCTCCATGCCAAGCGGAAACGTCCCTTGGTCGTCGGAAAAAGCGAAACGGAACTGGCTGAGTTTGTCGCCCATCAGTACATAACCCGACTGCCTTTCTACGAACAGGCGAAAATCACGGTAAAGGCGGAAAACCTCGATATGGACGGCTTGTTGAAGCTGGTAACAGAATTGTTGTGACGAATTGCACGGATTTTGGCTTGTTTCTTAGCCTCTTAGCGCCAGCATACACACATTCTCGACATGTTGCGTGTGCGGGAACATGTCAACAGGCTGTACGGCTGTTACCTTGTAGGCAGAACCAAGCAGCTGGAGGTCGCGGGCTTGGGTGGCTGGGTTGCAGCTAATGTAGACAATTTTTCGTGCACGGATATTCAGCAGTTGTTCCAACACTTTCTCTGCCATTCCTGCGCGGGGCGGGTCGGTAACAATGATGTCGGGGTGGCCATTTGTTTTGATGAAGTCGTTTGTGAACACCTTTGCCATATCGCCGGCATAGAACTTGCAATTGTTGATGCCGTTGATTTTGGCGTTCGCCTTGGCGTCTTCGATGGCGGCTTCCACATACTCAACGCCTATCACTTTTTTCACAAAACGGGCAAAATACAGGGCAATGGTGCCCGTGCCTGTGTAGAGGTCATACATCAACTCATCGCCCTGCACTTCGGCTAGACCGAAGGCGGTGCGATAGAGCCGCTCGGCTTGGTAAACGTTGGTTTGGAAAAACGAAACAGGGCCGATGTGGAACTTCAAGTCGTCAAAGCCCGGACGGGGCGAAGCCATCGTCTCGGTAAGGTAAGGATTGCCTTTGAGGCATTCAAAAGGCAGGTCGTTGATGACATCGTTGAGTTTCGGGTTGATGACGAGCAGCAGTGAGACGATTTGCGGAAAGGCCATCTCCAAGGCTGGAATCAACTCATGGCGTACCACCCAGTTCTCCTCGCTGATGACGAGGATGACCATGAACTCACCCTTCGAGTTACTGCGGACGACAAGGTTGCGCATCAGACCTTCGTGAGCGCGAAAATTGTAGTAGGAGAGGTTTCTTTCTTTTGTGAATCTCCTGACAAACAGGCGTATATCGTTCGATGGGTCGGCTTGGAGGTAACAATGCTCAATGTCGACGACACGGTCGAAGAGTTGGGGCAAGTGGAAGCCGAGACCTTTGCAGGAGTCTTCGTCATGGGTGCCCGTGGGCGCGCCATCAGTGAGCCACTTGCGGTTCGAGAAGGTGTATTCCAGCTTGTTGCGGTAGGCAAATTGCTTCTCGCAAGACAAAATCGGGCGAATCTCGGGGTGTTCAATCTTGCCGATACGGTCGAAGTTGTCCTGTACCTGCTTCTGTTTGTAATAGGTTTGCCACTCGTATGCCATGTGTTGCCACTTGCAGCCCCCACATAGTCCGAAATGCTGGCATGCCGGTTCTACACGTTTGTCAGAAAGCTTCTTGAAGCTCAGGATTTTGCCCTCAAAAAAGTTTTTTTTCCGTTTGTAAACTTCGATATCGACCACATCGCCCGGCACTCCATAGGGGATGAAGATTACGCGGCCTTCGGGTTTGGCAAC
This sequence comes from Candidatus Limimorpha sp., assembly GCA_041842265.1. Lineage (GTDB taxonomy): Bacteria > Bacteroidota > Bacteroidia > Bacteroidales > F082 > Limimorpha. The sequence goes on from JBGYWU010000106.1 coordinate 16,185, forward strand.
CGACATGCCTTCCGATCCTGCATCGACTATCAGTACGTCCTCAATGTATTCGGGTTCTCTCTTTATCTTGTTTCGTCTCATAATTACATATCTTGTTGTGGCCACGACCAGAACTACCCTGTTCGTTAATAGGGGGCATAGTCTCCGTCAGAGGTTGGGGGCAAAAAACAGTTCCCAAGTTTTCTTCGCCTGTTCTTCAAACATCTGCATCCCATTATACACCTTTGCGCCCCAGGTCTTGCCCAATTCCATGAAAGCGGTTTCTTTCGGGTTGTAAATCAGGTCGATGAGGATATGCTTATTGCTTAAGGCTTGATAGTGGATGTCAGGAAAATTGTCCACCTGAGGTGCCATTCCCAAAGGTGTTGTATTGATGATTAGAAGGTTTTGTGTCAAGACTTCATCAGTCAATGTGTCATAGGTATAGTCGCCTTTCTCTGTGCTGCGGCTGACGGTAGAGAAGGAAAGGCCATGTTGTTTCAGCGCATATTGCACCGCTTTTGAGGCGCCGCCTGTACCCAACACCAAGGCATGGGCAATGACCTTGTTGTTGAGGGCTCGGTTGAGCAACTGTTCAAATCCGTAAACATCTGTGTTATAACCTTTCATCTTGCCTTCGCTGATAAGCACCACGTTCACGGCCCCAACCTCTTTGGACACAGAATCCATTTCGTCCAATAGTGGGATGATGGCGTTCTTATAAGGTATTGTTACGTTAAACCCGCAGAGGTCGGGGTACTTCTCCAAAACTCCCCTGACTCCCTCCACGGTCTTGAGGTCAAAGTGTTGGTAAAGGCAGTCGAGGCCTTCATATTCAAATCGACCGTTGAAGTAATTTCTTGACAGCGAGTGTTTCAGCGGATGTCCAATAAGTCCGAATCGTTTCATCTTGTTTTTTTGTTGGCAAGGGTTTCTGTAACAATGATAATGCCGGTACCGACGAGCATGATAATTAGTGCGATGGCAAATGAAGCATCCATCGATGGCAACTGCCAGTAATAGCCGGTAACTTTTTCTGTGCCGTCGCGCAGCACGGTGGTGATGTTTTCCTTCCAAGGCCAGATGACGGGAATGCTGCCAAGGATGAAACCCGTAAGCAACGATATGGTTTGGTCGTGGAATTTTTTGAAGATCAAGGAAAGCAGGTTCGCAAAGGCGATAAGACCGACGACCGCACCGATAACAACGGGAAGGAGTATCTTTAATGATTCTAATGGATTGACTGTTATATTGTTGATGGAGTCGATCATAATCAGTTCATAGTTTCCCATGAGAATCAAGACATATGATCCTGACAAGCCAGGCAATATCATGCTGCAGGCTCCGACAACGCCGCAAAGAAACAGATAAAACTGGTTGCGGTTTTCTCCGGCAGGAGTGCCGAAAGCAATAAACAGGGCGATGGCAGTGCCAAGTATAAAGAACACAATGCTCCAAATGTTCCATTTTTCGACGGTTTTCCCAACGTAGAAAATGGAAGCCATGAGCAGCCCGAAAAAGAAGGCCCAGATAAAAACGGGATAGTTGGTGAAAAGGTAGTCGAACAGTTTGGCAACCGAAAGTATGGCCACAAAAATGCCCAACAATACTGCAAAAAGAAAGCCAAAGTCAGTGTGTTTGGCAAAGGCTTTGAACTTGCCGGTGAAAAGCAGTTTCAACGCTTTGAGGTTGAACGATTTGATGGAGTTGACGAGTTTTTCGAAAATGCCGGTAATCAGCGCAATGGTGCCGCCTGAAACTCCGGGAATCACGTTGGCGGTTCCCATGGCGAGACCTTTGATGAAATGAATGATAAAAGCCTTCATTAAAATTAATAGTGTAAGGTTGAAAAGTAAGTTACTTCCTGTGTTGTTCGATGAGTTCGAGGATGTCGGTGTCGTTGGCGAGCAACTCTCTGTCATAGTCGAAGAAGTCAGGATAGGCCTCGAAATTGGCATCGAGGGCTTGGTCTAAGGCTTCTAAACCTTCGTTTCGGTTGCCTTTTACGAAACAGGCGTATGCTAAGAGGTAGAGCAACGAAGCGTCATTGTCGGTTTGCAGCAGCCCGAACTTGATGGTGTTGACGGCCTCTTCTAACTTGTCTTGTTGCCCGTAGAGGTCGGCTATGTAGTAATAGGCATCGGCATCGTTGGGAGTCTGCTCTTGAATCTTACGGAGGTATTCCAGGGCTTTGTCGTACTCGTTGAGTGTCATGTAGTCGGAGGCGATGGACTAGAGGTGGTCGGACTCCCAAGGTTCATATTCTATGGCTTTTTCAAAATACTTGATGGCTTTCCGGTTTTGGCCGCGATCGCTGAATATGTAACCGAGACCGGCGTAGCCTGCTCCCAACATAGGGTTGATTTCCAGGGCTTTGCTGAAATGATCCTCGGCGGATTGAAGGTCGTTAAGTCGATAAAGGCAGTCGCCGATGGTAGTATGTATCATCGAGCTTTCCACCCCGTTGCGCAGGGCTTCCTCAAGGGTGTCGATGGCTTCCTTGTAGCGACCCAAGTCGTAATAGATGTCGGCCAGGTGCATGTTGGTCCATAGGTCTTCTGGGTCGATGCTGAGGGCATATTCGTATGGGTCGACAGCCTCTTCGTATTGCCCCATGATGCGGTACACATCGCCGATATTGGCCCAAGCCTTACCGTTGTATGGGTCTTTGTCGACCAATGCTTGGAAATAGGCGAGGGCTTCCTCTTTTCGACCATCGTTGAGGTAACAGCAGCGTATCTCGTGGAAAAGGGTGTCCTTGTCATCGGATAAGGGCATGGCTTTGTTGTAGAATTCAAGGGCGAGGTCGAATTGCCTCATGTGTTGGTATTCGTATGCGATGGCGTTGTAGAGCTCGAATTTCTCGTCTTCATCAAAGTAGGGCAGGGCATTGAAGTAGTTTTCTAAGGCTTCTTCCGACTTGCCCAAGGCGGCCAAGCAAGAGCCGAGGGTGAGGAAATAGTCGGGGTTGTTGTCATCGTATGCGCGCTCCACATGCTGCATGATGTCGAAGGCACGTTGTGCATTGTTTTCCAATAGATATTGGCGTGCACACTTGATCTTGAGCATGTTGCTTTCGGGATGCTGTATCATGGCCAACTCTACGGCCTGCCGCGAACGTTTCAGCTCGTTGTTTTGGGTGTAGTGGTCGATGATGTACTCAAATTCCTCGCTGTCGAAGTAAACCGAGTCGTGGGTTTTCATCATGTCCTCATAACGCTCGATGGCCGCCCTGCGCTCTTTTTCCTCTTCGAGATAATCCTCAAATTCTTCGTCGTCAAACATAGCTTGTTTCCTAAATTCGCTGCAAAAATAATAAAATCCCGGCAATTTGGGCTTCTTTTGTATCTTTGTGCGTTCAACATGCCACTTTCGATGAAAAGAAGTTGTTTCCCATTGTTTTTTTTGTTTTTGATTATCAGCAGGTTGATTCAATCCGTGTGAATGATGCCAACTGTTTTCAGTACGCACTTGCCTGTGCCCAAGTTGGAGGCTGATGCCAACATGAATGAAAACAAAAGTGGATGAGAGTGATTTGGAATAGTTTTTTTCCGTAGTTTTGCAATCAGAATATAATAAAATCAAAAACACATACGATATGACTATCAACGAATTGGAAAGAATCGCCACTCAGGTGCGCCGTGACATCATCCGCATGGTGCATGGGTGCCAGTCGGGTCATCCGGGCGGCTCATTGGGCGCAACGGACATTGTTACCGCCCTTTATTTCGACCAAATGCAAATTGACCCTGCCAATTTCCGCATGGACGGCAAGGGCGAGGATATGTTTTTCCTTTCCAACGGACATATCAGCCCGATGTTTTACAGCATTCTGGCCCGTCGGGGCTTTTTCCCCGTGAGTGAGCTCGCCACTTTCCGCCGTCTCGGCACGCGTCTGCAAGGGCATCCCACACCTGAAAAGGGGTTGCCCGGTGTCCGTATTGCCTCTGGCTCCTTGGGACAAGGCCTGTCAGTGGCAGTCGGCGCGGCACAAGCCAAACGCATCATCGGTGACAAGCACCTTGTTTTCGTCCTCATGGGCGACGGCGAGCAGGAGGAAGGCCAAATCTGGGAGGCGGCCATGTATGCTCCCGCAAAAGGTGTCGACAACCTCGTGGCCGTCATCGACTACAACAAGAAACAGATTGATGGCTCCACCGACGACGTACTCAATCTTGGAGACCTTAAGGCAAAATACGAAGCTTTTGGATGGAATGTAATCGAGATGAATGGAAACAATATGCAATCCGTTGTGAGCACCCTGAATTTGGCCCGTGAGAATGCCTTCAATGGCAAGCCCCAACTCATCCTCGCCCATACCGAGATGGGCATGGGTGTCGACTTTATGATGGGCACACACAAATGGCATGGCTCTGCTCCGAATGACGATCAAGCCTCCAAGGCGCTTTCACAATTGGAGGAAACTTTGGGAGACTACTGATTTCTATCCCCATCGCAATCCAACAATCAACACAATTGAGCATGTCTAATTATCATTTCAACAATCAATAATTCAACATATTCCATGGACTTTACAATTCAGAACAATAAAGATACAAGATCGGGATTTGGCGAGGGGCTTCTTGAGGCTGGCAGAAACAACCCCAAGGTGGTGGCATTTTGTGCAGACCTTACCGGATCTTTGAAAATGGGAGACTTTGCCAAGGCGTTTCCAGAGCGTTTTTTCCAGACCGGCATCGCTGAAGCCAATATGATCAATATGGCGGCGGGCATGGCTTTGAGTGGTTTTGTCCCATTCACCGGTACTTTTGCCGCCTTTTCCACTGGTCGAGTATATGACCAGATCCGACAAAGCGTGGCCTATTCCAACAAGAATGTGAAGATCGCCGCTTCCCACGCGGGTGTGACACTTGGAGAAGACGGCGCCACTCACCAGATTCTTGAAGATATAGGACTGATGAAGATGCTGCCCAACATGACCGTCATCGTGCCATGTGACTACAACCAGACCAAAAATGCTACTATTGCCGCCGCTGAGTATGAGGGGCCGGTATATTTGCGTTTCGGACGTCCTTCGGTACCCAATTTCACCCCTGCTGATGAGAAATTCGCCATAGGCAAGGCCCAATTGCTGAAAGAAGGTGCCGATGTGACAATTTTTGCCTGCGGCCACCTTGTTTGGAGAGCTGTGCAAGCCCTTCCGATACTGAAAGAGATGGGTGTCAACGCTGAGTTGATCAACGTCCACACCATCAAGCCATTGGATGTGGATGCAGTGCTGAAGTCTGTGCAAAAGACCCGTTGTGTGGTCGCTGCCGAGGAACATCAGCGCAACGGAGGTTTGGGCGACAGCATCGCACAGGTGCTGGCCTTGAATATGCCTTGCCCGATGGAGACGGTCGCCGTAAACGATGTGTTCGGACAAAGCGGAACTCCCGAAGAGTTAATGAAAACCTATCATCTTGACACTCCTGACATCGTGGATGCCGTGAAAAAAGTTGTGCTTAGAAAACAATAAATTTCGATATCAAACGATAAATATGAGAGATAGAAATGGCCTTTGAATCGGATGTGAATTTTTGTCCCAGACGGAACCTTCCGGTGTTGAAATCAATAATCGACAGCTTACCATGAAGAAAATCATAGTTTTATCTCTTTTCGCTTTCATGTCAATGGGAATGCTGGCGACGTGCGGGCAAAAGAAGGAAGCAAGTAAACAAGAGCCTCCCAAGGCTTTGAATGTCATCTATATGATAGGTGATGGCATGGCCTTGCCCCAGGTCTATGGAGCCATGTTGGCCACTCGTGATGAGATGGTTTTCACTAAGTTTCCTTACATAGGCGTGGTGGATACCCACTCGGCCAGCAACGACATCACCGACTCGGCTGCGGGCGGAACGGCCTTAGCCAGTGACCATAAGACCAAAAATGGCATGGTGGGCTTGAATCCCGATACGATTCCGGTGAAAACCCTGCTGGAAGTTTTTTCAGAACAAGGCAAGGAGACGGGGATCGTTGTAACAAGTTATATTACCCACGCTACACCGGCTTGCTTTTATGCCAAGGTGCCCCAACGCAGACAGTACGAAGATATTGCCATGCAGTTTGCCAAGGCCGAAAACATCAATTTGGCCATCGGCGGAGGGCGCAAGCATTTTACTCAACGTTCCGACAGCCTCAAATTGATTGAGAAGATGGAAAACGAACTGGGTTGGAAAGTTTATGACACCTTGGATAATATCGACATTGCTTGCAAAAAATACGTTGTCTTGGCCGACGACAATCACGTGCCGAACGCGGCCGAACGTGGCGACTTCCTGCCTCGTGCCGTAAAGACGGCTCTGAAAACTCTCGATGGCGCCGAAGACGGCTTTTTCCTGATGGTGGAAGGCTCCCAGATCGATTTCGCCTGCCATTCCAACGACTCCACTTGGATGGTTGACGAAATTATGGATTTCAACTATGCCATCCAAGTCGCTTTGAACTATGCAGAGGAACACGGCAATACATTGGTTGTGGTTACTGCCGACCATGAGACGGGCGGACTGACCCTTCCAGACAAGCAGGGCAAGTACAGCAATGTCTCTTTTGACTATTCTACATGGAGCCATACCAGTCTTCCCGTGATGGTTTATGCTTATGGGCCGGGAGCGGAACTGTTTACGGGTTGGATGCAAAATTCGGCCATCAAGGGCAAGATATTGAACGCCTGCGGCATGGAGAATATTGGCGATGGTCTCCCTGAAGGAGAGGGAAGGAGGATTAATGCCGTGAAAGTCAATTATGATTCCAACATCTCGGCAGACAAATAAGGCATGACAAATGAGACTGTCCATAGTTATTGTCAACTATAATGTAGAATATTTCCTTGAGCAATGCCTCTACTCGGTGTGTCGCGCCATGCAGGGCATAGAAGGAGAGGTGTTTGTCGTTGACAACAACTCTGTCGATGGGTCGTTGAAGATGTTGGCCCGGAAGTTTCCAGAGGTGAAAGTCATTGCCAATAACGAAAATGTTGGCTTCAGTCGCGCCAACAACCAAGCCATTCGGGTAGCGGCGGGCGAGTTTGTGCTGCTCCTAAATCCCGACACAGTAGTGGAAGACGACACATTTTTGAAATGCCTTGCCTTCATGGACAAACACCCTGATGCCGGCGGTCTTGGCGTGAAGATGGTGGATGGCAAGGGACGGTTTCTGCCCGAGTCGAAGCGCGGATTGCCTACGCCGGCGACGGCATTTTACAAGATGTTTGGCATGGCCAAACTTTTTCCGCACAGCAAACGTTTTGCACGGTACTACATGGGTCATCTCTCCAACGATGAGACCAACGAGGTGGAAATTCTTGCGGGTGCTTTCATGCTGATGCGGAAGGAAACCTTGGATAAGATTGGCTTGCTGGATGAGACTTTCTTCATGTATGGCGAGGACATTGACCTTTCCTACCGAATCACTCAGGGAGGATATAAGAACTTTTATTTCCCCGAGACACGGATTATCCATTATAAAGGCGAGAGCACAAAGAAGACCAGTGTCAACTATGTGTTTGTCTTCTACCGAGCTATGGAGATCTTTGCCAAGAAACATTTCGGACAGTCGATGGCCAAGTCATTCTCTTTTCTTATTAATATGGCTATCTATATCAAGGCATTCTTTGCCCTGGTGTCGCAGTTTTTCCACAAGACGGCAATGCTTTTTTTTGATGCCGTGTTGGGTTATGGCGGTATGGCGGCCATCAGTTATTTTTGGGGGCACAGCATCATCTATGAGGGGGCGGGTAGCTACCCGGCCTTGCTTTTTTCCGCAATGCTACCCGCATATATCTTGATATGGATTTTGTCTACTTATGTTACAGGAGGTTATGATAAGCCATACAATATGGGGCGGGCTTTGATGGGCGTGGCATTCGGCAGTGCCGCGATTCTGGTGCTGTATGCCTTGTTGCCTTTGAGCCTGCGTTTTTCACGTGCTTTGATTCTCTTTGGAATGCTGTGGCTGGCATTGGAGATGAGCCTCACGCGCTTTTTCGGCATTTTGACGGGCAATGAAAATTTCCGGTCGAAACGGACGGAGAAAAAGCGATTCCTTGTCATTGGCAGTCCCGAGGAAACGCAACGGGTCAATTCCATTTTGGAGAGTACTTCCATCAAACCGGATTTCATTGGTTTGGTGAGTTCGGAAACAAGGGGCGAAGCTCCGGAGGGCTTCATAGGCAACCTCTCGCAAGTGTCTGACATCATTGAAATTTACAATATTACGGAAGTCATCTTCTGCTCAAAGGATGTGCCGCATCAGGTTATCATCGACAAAATGGTTGATTGGCATGCCTGCAATGTGGACTACAAGATTGCCCCAGAGGACAGCCTTTCCATTATCGGCAGCAACAGCATCAACACCCGTGGTGACCTATACACTGTAGATATCAGAGCCATCGATACTTTGGCCAATCGTCGTAACAAGCGTCTTTTCGACGTGGTGGTGAGCGTGTTCAGTATCGTTTTTTGGCTCCCTTTGGCTTTGATGGTGAGGCGTCCTGTGCAATTCTTGAAGAACGCCGTGCTGGTCTTGTTGCATCGTCGCACATGGGTGGGCTATTGTTCCCCGGCTGATGAGACACAGAAACTGCCTAAGATCCGCAAGGGTGTTTACAACCCGGCTTCCAACATGGAAAAGGACATCGAAGCCGATGTCCTTAACCAGTTGAATTTGCTGTATGCCCGCGACTATACCGTATGGAAAGATGCGGAGATTTTCTTCAGGTCGTTGACGGCAAAAAAAACTGTCTGAGAAAAACTTGGGCCAGCAGGCTGACCCCAAGTTTTGTTTGATTCGATTGGATTATTCCGCGTGTCTAAAGCCCTTTACCTTGTCCCAGTCTCCACGTGTGAAGTCGGGAACTTGAACCGGAATGTTGCCGTTGGCCAAGCTGGCTGCGGTCAGTTCTCCCAAGCAGGACCATTCAGCTGCGTCGTAAACGTCCTGGTCGAGAGGAAGACCATTTTGCAGACAGTAGATTAGACGGTAGTCCATAATGAAGTCCATGCCTCCATGACCACCCACTTCCTTCGCCTTGGCCTCTATTTTCTTGGCTATGGGATGTAGGTATTCTTTCATGATGCTGTCGCGTACTGCGGCTGGCACGAAACCGTGCGGGTCAAGGTGTTGTCCTTCGGGTAGGAAGCCGGCAGGCAATTTGTTTTCCGAAATCGTGAAACCTTCTATGGGATATTTGTTGGCAAAGCCTTCGGTTCCTGTGAGTTGGAATAGTCGGTTGTATGGGCGGTATGTATATACGTTGTGCTCGATGAGCATGGTCTTGCCTTTTTCGGTCTGAATCATCGTAGTAGTCATGTCGCCGTTGGCAAAGTCGTCTGTGCCCATCATCTCTTTGGCAATTTTCTTGCCGTTGTAAGAGGGCGTGCTCATGCAAACCAAGGTCTTCATGCGGTCGCCGCGGTGTATGTTGAAGGCTTGACAGAGAGGCCCCAAGCCGTGTGTCGGGTAGACGTCGCCGGCGTGTTTTTGGTTGAACTCAAGACGCCAGTTTTCATAATACTCGTGCCAATAGGGTTCCAAGTTATGGATGTAGGCACCTTCACCGTGGATGAGCTCGCCGAACATGCCTTGTTGCGCCATGTTGAGTGCGGTCAGCTCAAAAAAGTCGTAACAGCAGTTCTCGAGCATCATGCAATGGCGTTGGGTCTGTTCGGCCACATCGACGAGTTGCCAGCATTCATCGATGGAGGTGGCGGCAGGCACCTCAACGGCAACGTGTTTCCCGTGTTGCATGGCATAGACTGCCATGGGCACGTGGGTCTGCCAGTTGGTGCAGATGTAGACAAGGTCAATGTCGTCGCGCTCGCAAAGCTCGCGCCAGCCTTCACGACCTGTGTAGGCCGCGGCCCGAGGCAAGCCTCTGGAATCCAAAATTCCGGCCTGTACGGCTCCCACACGGTCGGGCTCAATATCGCACAAGGCCACGACAGTTACGCCGTCGATGTATGTCATTCGGTCAACAGCATCGAAACCGCGCATGCCCAAACCGATGAAGCCTATGCGAACGTTTTCGATAGGGTCGACGGCGAATTGAATGACACTCTTCTGTCCCTCAATGCGTTGTGGTTCGTCGAAGACAACGGTGTTGCCTTCAATACGGTAATTGCCCTTGCGGACTTCTGCTTCTTTTTTATCGCTGCAAGCGGTGGCCAGTGACAACAGCACCAAGCCAAAGATGAAGTGTAATGCTTTCTTTTTCATGGTTGGATGATTAATTTGAGGGCGAAAATATGAATTTGTAGTGAAAAACAACTATCTTCGCAAAAAAAAATTCCATCTTATGAAAGAACTTTTCTCCGTCGCCGGTCGTTTCATCGACCTGAAATCCATTGAAGACATTAAGCCATTGGGCAATGGACTTATCAACGACACCTATAAGATAATGGTGAAGGGCAAGGCGAATCCGAAATATGTTCTCCAGCGTATCAACAACGCGGTGTTTGGCGATGTTGACATGCTTCAAAACAACATCGAAGCCGTTACGAACTTCATTCGACAGAAATATGAACGCCAGGGCATTGGCGACCTTGACCGACGTGTGTTGCGTTTCCTGAGGGCCGACACAGGTAAGACCTATGTTGTAGAGGAGGAAAAGTACTGGCGCATGATGAACTTCATCCCTGACAGCTATACCTACGAAGCTGTTACGCCGGAATACGCCTATTATGCAGGCCGCTCTTTCGGCGACTTCGAGTCGATGCTGATTGACTTGGACGCTCAGATTGGAGAGATTATTCCTGATTTCCACAATATTGAGTTCCGTTTGAAGCAAATGGAAGATGCCGTTGCCGAGGACAAGGCGGGACAGATGAGGGTGGCGGAAGTGCAAGAGTTTGTGGCAAAGATTAGGGCAGTGTCCGACCGTATGTGCTTGGGAGAACGGCTTTATTGTGAGGGGAAGTTGCCGAAGCGTGTCTGCCATTGCGACACTAAGATCAACAACATGCTCTTTGATGCGGATGGCAATGTGCTCTGTGTCATCGACTTGGATACAGTCATGCCAAGTTTTGTCTTCTCCGATTTCGGCGACTTCCTGCGTTCAGCGGCCAATACTGGAGCCGAAGACGACCCCGATTTGGGCAACATCCATTTCAACATGGAGATTTTCAATGCCTTCGCAAAAGGTTATCTGGAAGGCACCAAGTCGTTTCTGCTCCCTGTCGAGAAAGAAAACTTGCCATACGCCGCCACCTTGTTCCCCTATATGCAAGCCGTCCGTTTCCTCACGGATTACATCAACGGCAACACTTATTATAAAATTAGCTATGCCGAACACAATTTAGTTCGCACACGGGCGCAGTGGAAATTGTTTGAGGAGGCGGAAGCACGTGCGGATGAAATGAAACAATCGTTGGCCTTGTAGAGAGACAATCTATCTTGCCTCTACAGGATTAATGGTATTTGTTTCGCCCGTATCTTCTTGGCAATGATGCGTTTTTCCTTGTCCAAGACAAAGATTGTCGGGGTGGTTTCGATATCGTAAGTTTCTGATAGTCTGACGAGTTCTGACTGATTTGCAATTTGGCGGTACTGGTTGGGGGATTTCAATTCCCCGTTTCCTTTCGCTCTGATCTCAATTCCAGACGAATTGTCTAAGTTCAAATCGATGGTCAATATCGCGATTTCAGGATGTGCGGCGCAAACCATGTTTAGGTCTCGTATTTCCTGATGGCAGAGTTCGCAGTCGTGGTCGTAGAAGAAAAGCGCTGTGAAATCGCTTTCAAGGGACAATAAATGTGTGGAGTCGCTGAGTTTGATGTCGGGAGCGATATTGAAAAGCGCCAGTCGTCTCAGCCGCTCTGCTTTTTCCCGAATCAAGGCCAAATTGGTTTCATTCAAATCCTTAACTTCCAGTTGTGAAAAGTATTCGTCATAGAGCCAGACAAAAATTTGGTCTTGGTTCATGTATTCGGGATGGCGGTATTTTTCCAAGAGGTGCCAGAGGATGAAATCACGCAGGTCGGCGTTGGAACTTGTTTTTTCAATCAAACGATTGATTTCCAATGTAATGGAATCGGTTAGGGGAGCGACCAATTTATCAAAATAGAAATCAAGCTGCGCGGTCAAGACGGGATTCTCGTCCGTTGGACCATCGAAGTCCTCAATGCCGTCCCAAAAATGGGCATTTTGAGCTGAAACGAGGTTGGAGAGGAACAAGAGCAGAAAAATGAACAATTTCCATTTCATGGCGCAAAAATAAAAACAATTCCTTATATTTGCTGCGAAAACAAAATCCGTGCCATATGAAAAGATTGGTTTTGCTTTGTTTTCTGTGTTTTGTATTAACAGAAACCCTACCCGCCCAAGATATTGTCCGCATTGCCTTTTGGAATGTTGAGAACTTTTTTGACCCTTTCGTTGACAGCACAAGTTCGTATAACGCCTTTACTGAAGATGGAGCGCAGCATTGGACAAAAAGCCGTTTCCACAAAAAGCGCAACAACATTTACAAGGCCCTCCTGGCCATGTCTGAGAACCGACCTCTCGGCATTCTCGGCATGTGCGAAGTGGAGAACGAATATGTGCTGAATGCCATTTTTGAGCAAACACCGTTGAAAAAGCACCGCTACCGGTGGGTGCATTACGAGGGCCCGGACAGACGTAGCATTGACCCGGCCATTGTGTATTCCTTGAACCATTTCATGCTGGTGGAAAGCGCCGTGGTACCGTATCACAATCCAGAGGACACAGCCTATCACTCGAGGGATATCCTTTATGCGAAGTTTGTTGCTGTTAATGGCGGCGTTTCGACAGGCTCGGGTACCATAGCCTTTGCTGATACCATTCACATCTTCGTAAACCACTGGCCGTCGCGTTACAGCGGTGAGCTTGAGACGGTAGGCTCACGCTCATGTTCTGCCGCGATTCTGCGCGCTAAGGTCGACTCCATCATGGTGGCCGTCCCTGAAGGTTACCAAGCCAAGGTCATCATGATGGGCGACTTGAACGACTGCCCCACCGACCCAAGCGTATACGATGTGCTGCGGGCGCGGCATCCCGGTGAGAGGGAGGACGGTTGCTTCGTCAATCTGTTTGGGAAAAACGATGGCTTGGGCTTTGAGGGCACTTTGAAACACCAAGCCGATTGGCAAATATTTGACCAGATCATTGTTACGCCCAACCTGATGGAGGAAGGGGAGGGTTTTCGTTACTTAATGGGCAGCGCCCGCATTTTCCATGCTGGCTTCATGCTTGAAGACGATGAGACCTACCACGGCAAGAAATTGTTCCGAACCTACATTGGTCCCCGCTATTTCGGCGGTTTCAGCGACCACTTGCCGGTATATATTGATTTGGTACGTTAGTCTTTCATGCTTTGCCGCGCATAAGGCACCAAATCCTGCGAGGCAAATTCGCCTTTCAAATACTTGAAATAACCTGCCACAGCGACCATGGCTGCGTTGTCGGTCGAATAGCTCAAGCGTGGTATGAAGACTTTCCAATGATAATGTTCGCCTATTGCGAGCATGGCATCGTGCAAGCCGCTGTTGGCACTCACGCCGCCGGCAATGGCCACGGTCTTGATACCCGTCTGCTTGCTGGCTCTCACCAACTTGTTCATCAGGATGTCGATGATGGTCTTTTGTACCGAGGCACAGAGGTCTTCCCTGTTCTCTTCAATAAAGCCAGGATTGAGTTTCAGATTGTTACGGACAGTATATAGAATGCTGGTTTTCAATCCGCTAAAACTGTAATCCAAGTCAGGGATTTGGGGCTTGGCAAAACTGAAAGCCTCGGGGTTGCCTAATTTGGCTAACTTGTCGATGATGGGACCGCCAGGGTAGGGCAGCCCGAAGATTTTGGCAGTCTTGTCGAAGGCCTCGCCTGCCGCGTCGTCGATGGTCTTTCCGATGACCTCCATGTCGAAATAGTCCTTAACAACCACGATTTGTGTGTGTCCTCCCGAGACGGTGAGACACAAAAACGGGAAGTCAGGCACCTCTGTATGGTTTTCGTCGGTGGCAAAATGTACCAAAACGTGTGCGTTCATGTGGTCAATTTCCACCATAGGGATACTCAATGCCTGCGCAAAAGCTTTTGCAAATGAGGTGCCTACAAGCAACGAGCCCAGAAGTCCCGGACCACGCGTAAAAGCGATGGCGGATAATTGATTTTTTCCTATTTTTGCAGTCTTCAAGGCCGTGTCGATGACGGGGATGATATTTTGCTGGTGGGCACGTGATGCGAGTTCGGGAACCACACCGCCGTATTGCTCATGAACCTTTTGACCGGCAATGACATTGGAGAGCACACGCGTGCCTTGAAGCACTGCGGCAGAGGTGTCGTCGCACGAAGATTCGATGCCTAATATGTATTCGTTCATGGGTCTCTATTTGAAGGGTCAAAATTATTAAAAAAAAGATTATCCATAGCATACTGATTGTGATAATGGTGATGTTAGGTATCATCACCAGTCTTTTTATTGCCATTCAAGACCCTGTTTTCCAGAAGTTTGCGGCTCGATATGCCAGTGGATACCTCTCTGAAAAAACTGGAGGCGACATCAAAGTGGGCCGGTTGCTGATTACCCCTGATTTTAGTGTCTATTTGGATGATGTGGTTGTTAGAGATTTGAAAGGCAATGAGTTGGCGAATGTCGGTTCGTTGCATGCCAAGTTGGCTATCCGCGACGCCATAAATGGCGCCATCCATCTCGAAAAGGTTGCCATAAGCGATGCGAAGGCGAATCTGGTACAATATGAGGGAGAAGATAAGTTCAATTTCGCTTTTCTCATGGAAGCATTTGAGATGGACACAGTTGACAAGCTTGAAAAAGAGCCGGTTTGTGTCATATTGGATCAAATCGCGTTGGAGAATATGGATTTTACGCTTTGGATCCAGAACAAAGCTCACCGGGAGAAAACGGCACGTCGTCTTATTGATTATTCCCATTTGGCTTTTGAGGGGATTAATTTCAAGGCAAGAGATTTCTATATGTTGGGCGATTCCATCCGTGCCAAAATGGATGCTCTCAGCGGAAAGGAAATCAGTGGATTGGATTTGAAGCACTTTGAGGCCGAAGCTGTGGTCTGCTCGAAAGGCATTTTTCTCGACCGTTTGAATGCGGAACTGAACGACACCCGAATTGACGCCGACCTCTACATGCTTTACAATGATTTTACCGCATTAGGCAGCTTTGTTGACTCAGTCGTTTTTGACGCTACGGTACGCTCATCCGACATCTTGCTTTCGGATATTGGCGCGTTTGCCGAAATCATGTACCAAATGCCTGACAAGCTTCTCTTGGAGGGCCGATTTACCGGACCAATTGCGCATTTCAGCCTTGATGAATTTAAGGTTGAGTTTGGTGGTTCGACCTTTATCGAGGGTAGCTTGAGTATGCAACCTTTGGATTTTTTTGATGGAACACATGAGTTGAACATCAAGCGGCTGCAATTTACGTATGACGATTTGGCGAATTTCTACATCCCCACTTCGACCAAGACGATACCCATGCCCGAGTCACTGCGCCCCATGAAAACGGGCAGTGCCATGTTGAACTTCAAGGGTTCCTACAATGATTTCGTCTCTGAGGTACATCTCATTTCAGATATCGGCTATGTCGACCTTGATTTGTCTCACCAGAAGACAATGGAGGGTGTCAACGTATTTACTGGTCGAATAAATGCCGATAGCGTCAATGCTGGCTTAATTGCCAACGCACAAAACTACATAGGGAGTCTCGACCTAAGTGCTGATTTTGTAGCCCGAGTCCCGAAAAAAGGCAATGTCGAGTTGACCATGAAAGGAAATGCCTACGATGTCGAACTGCTTGGCCACCGTATCAATGAGATCAAACTCAATGGAGATTTGAAGGAGAACCGGTTCAACGGTGCCGTTACTGTTGATGACAAGGTGCTTGACCTTGACTTCAACGGACTCGTTGACTTCAACAACAAGAAGTATCCGGTGGCCGACTTCGAGGCTGTTGTCAGTCATGCTGACTTGAGGGCTTTGAAATTGACGAAAGACGATTCCATCTCGGAAATCAGCACGCGCATCATCGCCAACCTGAAAGGTTTCGACATTGATGTCCTCGAAGGCGAACTCCACCTGGAAAACACCATTTATCGCGATGAGCGCGGCAGCTATCGCATGGACCGTTTTGATGGCTCCATCCTTAATGACAACCTCATGCAACGTCGAATCAGCCTTACCTGTGACTTCTTCAACTTTGAAATGGCCGGTCAGATGAATTTCGCCAGCCTCGTTCCCGTATTATTTGAATATGGCAACTCGTTTGTCCGTTTCCCGTTGTTTGAAAAGGATAGAGAGGTGTTTGAAAGATATGCCCTCACCCACAATGTCGACCAAGATTTCATCGTCAGCCTTGTGCTGAAAGACACGAGAACGCTGAGCCGTCTTTTCATGCCCAATCTGACAATTGCCAAAAACAGCTCGGTCAACGGCACCTTCACATCTCGATCGCGGCAGCTCAACTTAACCGCCCGGACCAAGGGTGTTGAGTTTGGCAAGTTGCGAATTGACAATGTGGAGATCAGAAACTTCAACAGCTATGAGGCTTGCTACGGGTCCCTATCGGTTGGTCGCCTTGACTGGACCGACATCACCGAAACCGACACGTTATCAATCGGAATCGACAACTTGTCGTTTTTCACCAAGATGGCCAACGACACCATTGCTATGCGCATTAGGTGGGATAATGATGATGAAACCGATCGTAACAAGGCGCTGATTGAGACTTCTTTCCGTATCCATGAAAAAGGCGGCATTTTCAACATCGGTAGTGCGGACATCATCATCAACGACTCGCTGTGGAATGTGTCGCCCGATAATTTCATTGATTATTCAGAGAATCGGGTCAATATCTCCAATTTGATGTTCAGCCATAAGCAACAGTCTTTGCGGTTGAACGGGTATGTGCCTATGAATGTGGATGATACAATTTCTGTGCGGTTGCACAAGTTTGATATTTCAAACTTTGATGTCCTTACACAAGCCTTGGACGTCAATGCCGATGGCTTTGTCACGGGAAAAGCGTTGGTCAGCAGTTTGAAGTCCAATCCCATGGTCTTGGCCGACCTCAGAATTGAACATCTGGGAGTGAATGGCGAAATGATTGGCGATGTAGGGATTGAAAGCTCTTGGGACAACGAAGAAAAGTCTGTCGACTTGAAGGCGAATATCCTCAATGACGAAAAACGGGTGTTGCATGCTTTTGGATCCTACTACACGGAAAAAAACAAAGACAACCTTGACTTTACCGCGGTCTTGGATTCTTTTCGACTGGCGATACTCAGCCCTATGTTGAACGGCTTCGTGTCGCGTTTACAGGGCTATGGCAACGGCACTATTGGCATTAAGGGTTCGATACAACAGCCCGACATCCATGGCAAAGTCAGTCTCGCAGACGGTGGATGTAAAATCGGCTACCTGAACACTTTCTTTTCTTTCAGCCCTACGATTTTGGTCGACAATGAGACCATAACGCTTGAAAACATGGAGTTGATTGACACCTTGGGCAACAAGGCTCTGGTGGAAGGCCAAATCAGACACAGCAGATTTAAGGACTTTTACCTTGACTTGAAACTCCATCCCAGAAATTTCCTGGCTATGGCCACCACCGGCAAGGACAACGACACCTTCTATGGTACGGCCGTTGCCGATGGTCTGGTTACCATCAAAGGACCGGTTAACGACATCTGTCTCGGCATTAAGGCGCGGACACAAAACGGTACCGCCCTTACCATACCGCTCAACAGGACCTCGACGGTTGAGGATAATGACTTCATCGTCTTCGTTGCCCCGGTGGTAGACACCATCGAAACCTTGGCAGAGGAAAACACATTGAAAAAAAAGCCGAATTTCGCCATCGACCTCGACATTGACGCCACCGACTTTGCAAAACTGAAGATCATGCTCCCAGGGGATGTAGGCACCATCGAAGCCAGCGGCGATGGCAATATCAAACTGAGCACGTCTACTACCGATGCACTATCGATGTACGGTAAGTACACCATATCCACAGGCCGTTTCCAACTCACCTTGATGAACCTCGTGTCGCGAAACTTCTCCCTGAAAAAAGGCGGTTACATATCATGGACAGGAGATCCTACCGACGGCCAGATCAATGCTACTGGCGTGTATTCCGTAAAAACTTCTTTGGCCGATTTGGGCATTCAGGTAGACTCGACCTCTCCGGGCAACGGAACTGTCAATGTTGAATGCCTCATCCATCTTAAAGAAGCCCTGCTCAACCCGAGCATTTCCTTCGGAATGAAATTGCCCAATGCCAGCGATGATGTCATACAAACCGTCTTTTCAGTTATTGACACGACCAACCAAACCGTGATGACCGACCAAGCCCTTTCTTTAGTGGTGTTGGGCAAGTTCGCCAATGCGGGTGGTTTTGCGGGGGAAACGCAGACCATTAATCTTTCCAACCTGTTGTCAAGCAGCTTACAATTCGGCATCACAGAAAACATGAATGTTGGCGTAAGCTATCATTCTGGCAATATAGACTCGTATGATGAATACCAGGTGGCTTTGCGCACTGAACTTTTCGAAAACCGTCTGACTATTGAGACCAACGTGGGTGTATTGCAGAACAACAACCACGATGCAGGCAGCGCCTCAAATATCGTCGGCGAGTTTGACTTGTATTACAAACTGAGCAAGGATGGA
>JBGYWU010000107.1:0-11925 GCA_041842265.1 Candidatus Limimorpha sp.
TGCCGCCGTATTCGCCCGTAGTCATGAACTTGGCGCTCTCAATGTCCGACTCGGGGATGAAGACCGTATAAGGATCGAGGCCTTCGAGCATGGCCTTGATGGCAGCTTCGGTGAGTTCGCCGGGGTTGATGTCGTCAACATAATTCAAGTTGAGCTCACGCAGGAGGCTGTTATAGATGTCAAGACTCTTGGCGATTTCAAAGTTGTTCTGCTTCTCTTGTGCGACGATGCCGAGGGGGAGGAGCAGTGCGAGAATTAGGGTGGTAATGTATTTCATCTTTCGTTTGTTGTTTCTTGGTTGTTGCCCATAAGACTGCATCGGGTTGCGTAGCTCTCCTAACATGTATCAAGCTATGGCACTGGGTCATACCCACTTCCGCCCCATGGGTTACATGAGAGGATACGCTTGAAAGTGAGCCAGCCGCCTTTGAAGAAGCCGTATTTCCGTATCGCCTCAATGCCATAATTGGAGCATGTGGGGGTGTAACGGCAGCTCTTGCCGACAAAGGGCGACAATGCCACCTGATAAACCCTAATCATAAAAATCAGGAACTTGGACGGCAGTTTTGCGATGCGTTTCATGGTGAGTGTGCTATCTCGAAGTATACTTCTTAACAATCTCTTGGACGGCTTTTTTCGTCATGACAAACATGTCCTCATAGCTGTGGATGACTGTAGCCGTATAAACTAACGCCACATCCAAGGAAATATTATCCCTTTCGCAGATTTCGCAAAGTGAGGCCTTATTGCGGCGCCACGCCTCACGCATCAACCGCTTCACACGATTGCGTTTGAATGCATGATGGAAACGTTTTTTGGAAACGGAAACGAGTAGACGGCAGGTGGTGGGATGGCATTCGTCGTGCCGGAACAAATAGATGGCACGATAGGGATACACACTGAATCCATGGCCTTTGCCGAAAAGCTTCTGGATGTCGTTTTCCTTACAAATCCGCTCGTATTTTGGGAATCCCTCTTGACCCGTCATGGCATGAAACGCTTTGGAAGACAGGAAGTTTATTTCTTCTTGCTCTTCTTATATTCGGCAGCGAGATAGGCTTCCATGGCCATAGTCATCGAAGGTGCCGTCTGCGTGGGAGCGCGGAAACTGAGTTCAAAACCCGCATCAACAATGGCTTGGCAGGTGGCCTCGCCGAAACCGCCAATGGCGACTTCTTTCTGCCCAAACTCCGGGAAATTCTCTTTCAACGAGTGGATGCCTGCGGGGCTGAAGAAAACCAGCATGTCATAGTCGTTGATATTCAGCTTGCCTTTCAAGTCGGCAGGTACCGTGCGGAACATAACAGCCTTGGAAAAGTTGAGCTTGGCGGCGGTCAGGAGATCTAACGTAGTGTCGGAGCTGATGTCGGAGCAGCAATAGAGGTATTTCTCGTCCTTATGCTTCTTCATGATGTCGACAAGATCGTTGATGGTCTGGTTGCCGTAAAACACCTTGCGCTTCCGGTACTGAACGTAGCGTTGCAGATAGAAGGCCGTCGACTCATTGATGCAAAAATACTTCAACGTTTCGGGGACGGTGTAGCGCATTTCCTTTGCCATTCTGAAAAAATGGTCAATGGCGTTGCGGCTGGTGAGGATGATGGCGGTATGGTCCGTGAGCTTGACATGTTCTTGTCGGAGTTCACTTGCGGAGACATCATCAAGCTTGATGAATTTTTCAAAAGTAATGTTCACGCCATATTTCTTCATCATGTCGGCAAAGGGAGTTTTTGAAATGTCGGCAGGCTTGGGCTGTGACACCAAAATTGACTTAATTTTCATCTTTTTCTTCTCTTTTTAAGAAAGTAAAACACGCTTTTCTTCCCACATCCGAGTTGTTTAACTCATTAAAAGACAGTCCCTTGACTAAAGTAGCGCCAGCCTGCGGTTACGAGTGTTGCAACGGGTGCGATTTCGAGGGCGCAAAGATACAAAAAAATATAGAAAGCGGAGATTTTTGTCTCAACTCTCGTCTCAATAATTCCCAAGACCAGTCTCAACAAAGCCGCCAATCCCAACAAACCAATGCCAATCCAAACGAAATACTTTGTTGGATTATACATCAGTAATAGTATGACAGGCATCAAAACGATGAGGGTGAGAATGGAGATGGAAAACTGGACGGTCATTTGGCGATTGACAGTGTCGTGCGTGCCGAAGAGCCAATTGACGAAAAACAAGATCAGATAACGAAGCGACACCCAACCCGTAATGCCGCCACAGAGGGTCCAAAACACCAACCAGCTATCGTATTTCAGCACATCATGCGAGAGCACCATGCAACTTTTCTGCACAAAGAGCGCCATGAGCAGGATGTATCCCATCGTAAACGAAACACACAAGAAACTGCGCATGGGGTTCCACTCTCTCAACAGTTGGTTGGTGTGTGCCACACCTCCGGTCACCGACAGCACCTGACGGAACTGGCGGGGATAGAGCTGTTTGTTGAGCACGATAAGAAGCAGCATCAAGCCCAACAAGGCCAGATTCCACCCTTGCAGGATCTCGTATGTCATGCGCTCAACGGGAAGCAAGATGCCATGAAAGCCCCCTGTGATGAAACTCGGCACCACGTTATCGCAAGCCATCGTGTCCGCAACGCGAACGGTGTCGGTCGTCTGAGGCGAGGCCAGAAATGATGGGGTAAAGAAAATGTCGGGGGATTGCTGCATGAGGAGACTGTTTTTCCGCCGCAAAAATAAAAAGATTATTTGCAAACTATAGAAAAAAACTTCCTAACTTTGCAGATTGTTATTACAACAACAAATTCCATCACACTACAAACGATTTATCCCCATATCATGGATTTAATGCAAGAAATCATCGCCAATGCCCAAGCCAACAGGCAACGCATTGTGCTCCCCGAGGGCGACGAGCCCCGCACCCTGAAAGCAGCCGACCGTCTATTGGCTGACGGTGTCGCCGACATCATCCTCATCGGTCCCGCCGAAAAAATAATGGAGATGGCTTCCGAATACGGCCTCCAAAACATCGGCAAGGCCCGTATCGTTGACCCCAAAAACAACCCCGACAAGCAGAAGTATGCCGACATGTTGTATGAATTACGAAAGTCCAAGGGCATGACTCCCGAGCAAGCCGACACATTGGCCCAGAACTTCATGTATCTCGGCATCCTGATGGTCAAAGACGGCGAGGCTGACGGTCTCGTCAGCGGCGCCCGCAGCACCACAGGCGACATGCTCCGCCCAGTCCTGCAAATTATCAAAACGGTGCCCGGTGTGAGTTGTGTCAGCGGCGCCTACACCATGTTCTTGCCCAAAGGCTGTCCCTACGGCACTGATGGCAGGATGGTGTTCGCCGACTGTGCCGTCACACCCATGCCCACAGCCGAGCAACTGGCTGAAATCGCCATCTGCACCGCCGAAACCGCAAAATCCATAGCAAAAATCGACCCCATCACAGCCATTCTGAGCTTCTCCACCAAGGGCAGCGCGAAGCACGAAGCCGTCGACAAGGTCATCGAAGCCACACGCATTGCCAATGAACGCCGTCCCGACCTCCTCATCGACGGTGAGCTTCAAGCCGATGCCGCCTTCGTGCCTTCTGTCGGCTCGATCAAGGCTCCGAATAGCCCTGTCGCCGGCAAGGCCAACACCCTCGTGTTCCCCTGCCTCGAGGTGGGCAACATCGCCTACAAGCTCGTGCAACGCCTGGCGGGTGCCGAAGCCGTCGGTCCCGTCCTGCAAGGCCTCGCCAAGCCCTGCAACGACCTCAGCCGAGGCTGCTCCATCGATGATGTATATAAACTGGTGGCCATCACCTGCAACCAAGCCATCGCTCAGAAATAATTATTGCGCTTATGAGGCAAGAGACCTTTACCGGCCGAAGTCGCCGGAAGACATAAGCTATTGCTACTCTGAACACAACCCAAAGGCAAATCGTCATATACGTCTTATTATTACGAAGCAACAAAACCATTCAATAATGAAAATACTCGTTCTCAATTGCGGCAGTTCCTCCATCAAATACCAGCTGTTGGAGATGGAAAACGCCAATTCATCGCGCATGTTGGCCAAAGGCCTGCTTGAGCGCATTGGCCTAGAAATGGGCGAATTTACACACAAATACAATGGTGAGAAGCACTACGAGCAACTTCCCATTATGAACCATACAGAAGGCATCAAGTTGGTGCTCAAAGCCTTGGTTGACCCGAAGATGGGAGTCATCAAGAATCTGAAGGAGATTGATGCCGTCGGTCATCGCGTAGCCCATGGTGGCGAGAAATTCACCAAAAGCGTTCTTATCGACAGACAAGTCATCCAAGGCATTGAAGACCTCTGCGACCTCGCGCCACTGCACAATCCCGGCAGCCTGCAAGGCATCCACGCCATGGAGGAGGTGCTTCCCGGCATCCCGATGACCGCCGTGTTCGACACCTCGTTCCACAGCACCATGCCGCCCGAGGCATACCTCTATGCCGTGCCTTACGAGTACTACGAAAAGTACCGCGTGCGCCGCTACGGTTTCCACGGCACCAGCCACAAGTACGTGGCAGAGAAGGCCGCCGCTTTCGTAGGCCAGGACTGGAAGAAGTCGAAAATCGTTACCTGCCACCTCGGCAGTGGTGCCAGCATATCCGCAGTCGAATACGGCAAATCGGTGGAGACCTCAATGGGCTTCACACCCGTTGAAGGTTTGGTCATGGGCAGCCGCACTGGCGACCTCGACTTAGGTGTTTTCATGTACATCATGGACAAAGAAGCATACACCACCAAGGAGATGAACACCTTAGTCAATAAAAAGTCAGGCCTCGTGGGCATCACGGGCGGCAAGCAGGACATGCGCGACGTGAGTGCAGGAAAAGAAGAAGGCGACGAACGCTGCACCTACGCCTTCAACATGTTTGCCCACCGCGTGAAAAAATACATCGGAGGCTATATGGCTGTGATGAATGGTGCCGACCTCATCGTAATGACGGGCGGCATCGGCGAGAACGCCTGGTTCATGCGCGATGCCATCCTCGAGAACATGGAAGGCCTCGGAATAGAATACGACCGTCAGTTGAACAAGGAGACTATCGGCAATGCCGGGGTCATCTCCAAGCCCAACTCCAAGGTCACTGTGGTGGTTTATCCGACCGACGAAGAGTTCGTCATCGCGCAGGACACCTACAACTTGGTGACAAAGTAAACACTATCGACCGCATCATTGCGAACAAAGCGGAGCAATCCGGACGACAAAACCGTCAATGTCCGGATTGCTTTTTCGTTCCTCACAGTTCCGTCGCTTCGCGCTATGGTGTTATCCCCTGTCGTAGTGTGGCATATCCTCAGGTAAGATGATAGAGAACTCGATGAGTCCGCCAACCACCTGTTTGGCATCGTCTTCATACCAAGGTGTCTGGCAGATGAGTTTCTTTTTGCCTTTCTTTGAAATCGTGTAGACATTGGTCGCGGCACAGTCCAAAAGATGACGGATGATCTGTTGCGAACGTTCGTTGTGGCACTTCATCAAGTCGCGGCCACGCGCGTCCCCGTTCACTTCAATAGAGCTGTCGTTTTGATAAAGGATCTCGCCGTCTTTGGCGCTGATGGTAATAGCCATGTTGAGGCCTTTGAAATAATCCAATTGAACCATGGTGGGCATTTTTATGGGCAAAGGTAGAAAAAAAACTCTTACACCCACCAAAGGGAGAAATATTTCTAACTTTGCAGCGTTTTTTATGAAAAATGAAGAAACTTTACCTTTATATCACCAGATCTTTTTTGGGCACTTTCGTACTCACCTTCTTCATAGTGGTGTTCATTTGGGTAATGCAATTCTTATGGCTTTACGTTGATGACTTGGTTGGCAAAGGATTGGAAATCAAAATTATAGCAGAACTCTTATTCTACACCTCCATCACAGCCATTCCCATGTCTCTGCCTTTGGCATTGCTACTTGCCCTGCTGATGAGCTTTGGCAACCTCGGGGAGCACTACGAGTTGGTGGCCATGAAAGCCTCAGGCATCTCCATGTGGCGTGTCATGCAGCCGTTATTATATTTTTCAGTGATTATCAGTATTTTGGCTTTCTTTATTTCCAACAGCCTCATTCCCATTGCCACCCTTAAATGGCGCACCCTACTCACCGATGTGCAACGTCAAAAGCTGGCTTTCAACATAAAGGAAGGCGTGTTTTACAAGGACATCAACAACTATGTCATATATGTGGAGAAGAAAGGCAAGGATGGTAGCCGTATATACGGTGTCAAGATTTATGACCACAGCGATCGCATGGGCAACACCAAAATCATCTCTGCCGACTCGGGCATGATGTCGATGAGTCCAAACCAACGCAACATCGTTTTCACGCTCTACAACGGATACAACTACACCGACCTCACCCCCGACAACTACAAAGAGCAGAGACCCTTCGAGCGTATGTCGTTCAAACAGGAACAAATCAAGTTCAGTTTGGCCTCTTTCGACATGACCCGTTCGGACGAAGAGATGTTCAAGTCGTACCAACAGATGATGAACATCCGTCAGCTCTCCACCTCGTTGGACTCGCTCCAACGCCGCTACGAAAGCAAGCAAATGGCGTTCGCGCAAGGTTTTGAGCGACGATGGGCCCACTACAACAGCCTGCACACGGGTATTCCGCCCGAGGGCATTGCAAAGCCCGCTCCCGACAGCCTTGCGGCCGGCACCAGCATTCCCCTTCGCTGGCCGCTGCTTGACCGTTACGAAGGCGAAGTGCGTTCCAACATCATCAACATGGCCACTGCCAGCGCCCAAAACGCCAAAGAAAACGTCGCCTTCAACAAACTGGACCTCAAATCGCAAAACGAAAACATCAACAAGCATAAGAAGGAATGGCACAAGAAGTTCACCTTGAGCATTGCCTGCCTCATCTTCTTTTTCATCGGGGCGCCATTGGGCAGCATCATCCGCAAGGGCGGGCTGGGATTGCCGGTGGTCATTTCCGTAGTCTTTTTCATTATCTACCACCTCATCTCCACCATCGCAGAGCGCATGGCCGTGTTTGGCGACCTCAACATGTTCTTCGGGGTGTGGCTCTCTTCCCTTGTGCTGCTCCCTGTGGGCATATTTTTCACCGTCAAGGCCACCTCTGATGCGGCACTCTTTGATGGCGACAGTTGGAAGAAAGCCATGCAAAAACGCTTCAGGCCCCGCAATGCCGAAGCCAAACCAACAGCCTAATCACACTACGACATGAAAATACTTCTACTCTGCAACAAGCCCCCTTTCCCAGCCTCCGAAGGCGGTCCCATGGCGATGAACAGCATCATCACCGGACTTCTGGAAGCGGGGCATCAGGTCAGGATTCTGGCGGTCAACAGCGAGAAATACAATGTCAAGGAAAGCGACATCACTGAGGAATACAAAAAAATAACCAATATCGGGTTCGTCGACATCGACCTTACCGTCAAACCTTTGAAGGCCCTACAAAACCTGCTCACCAGAAAGTCCTATCATGTGGAGCGTTTCATCTCTGAGGAGTTCAAGAGAAGGCTTACAGAAATACTTGAAAAAGAACATTTTGACGTAGTACAGTTGGAGATGCTCTTCATGGCACCCTACGTAGAGACCATCCGCGAGCACAGCAAGGCGATGATAGTATTGCGTGCGCACAACGTGGAGCACAAAATTTGGGAACGCATCGCCAAAGATACAAAAAAACCACTCAAACGCTGGTATCTCAACCATTTGACAAAAACCCTAAAAGAATACGAACTTAACGCCCTTGAGACCGTCGACGGCATCGCCGCCATCACGCGCAAAGACGCCGCTTTTTTCCGTAAATACTGTTCCAAACCTGTTATCGACATCCCGTTTGGAGTTTATCCCGAACAATTCACGCCCAAATACGAGATTGAAGGCAAGCCTTTATTCTACCACATCGGATCGATGAACTGGATGCCCAATGAGGAAGGCATTCGCTGGTTCATTGACGAGGTGCTGCCCAAGACGGTGGAAAAAGTGCCTGACTTCGTCTATCACTTGGCAGGCCGCTCCATGCCCGAATGGCTAACCACCATGAAAAACCCTCATATCAACATCATCGGCGAAGTGCCCGACGCCAAGGATTTTGTCTCTAACCACGATATAGCCATCGTACCCTTACTTTCTGGCAGCGGCATCCGCATAAAAATCATCGAGTCTATGGCCCTGGGCAAGACCGTCATCACCACACGCGTGGGTGCTGAAGGCATCCTCTACGATGAGGAAGTCAACATCATCATCGCCGAAAACAAGGCAAAGATGGCGGAAGCCATCCGAAGCCTCAGCGAAAGCCCGCAAACCGCCGTAAAGATTGGGCAGGCCGCCCGACAACTCGTTGAGGAAACATACGACAACCGCAAAATCATCGCCCGTCTGCTGATGTTTTATGACCAGATTAAACCGGGAAGCAAAATTTCGTTTCTTTGACAAGCAACGCGAACCGTATTATCCACATCCCCATATATTCCAAGTCGATAACACGTCAATATTTCTCCGCTCTCAAATCTTTTTCCATATCTTTGTAGCCCAAATCAGACGAGATGAAGATTTTTGTCCTCCTGCCCCGCATCCCCTATCCGCTTGAAAAAGGCGATAAGCTGCGGTCGTTCAACCAGATAAAACAGCTTTCAAAACACAATGAGATTGTCCTTTGCGCTTTGAATGACAACTTGAAAGTCAACATGCAGGAGGCTTTCCGTGCCTTGCAACCCTATTGTCAGTCCATCAGCTTCATCAAAATCTCCAAGCTGCAAATCTTTTTCGGCCTCATTCGCGCCTTCTTCAAAGGCCTTCCACTGCAATGCGGTTATTTCTACAACCGCCAAGCCGAAAAAAAAGTCAACACACTGATTGCCAAGCACAAACCTGACTTGCTATACGGACAACTGCTGCGTGTGGCGGAATACATCCGACACAAAGGCTGTCCCAAGGCCATCGACTATCAAGATATCTTCTCTTACGGAATGAAACGCCGCGCCGACATTGCCTCTTTCATCAAGCGCCTTGTTTTCAACATGGAGCACCGACGTCTGAAACGTTATGAGGCCGCCACTTTCGACAACTTCGACGTGCGCACCATCATCAGTGCGCCCGACAGGGCGTTGTTCCCGCATGAGAAACGCGATGAAATCCTCATCATCCCCAACGGTGTGGACCACGACTATTTCAAACCACAAGAGCAAGAGAAGAAATTTGACCTCGTTTTCACAGGCAACATGAGTTACGCGCCCAACGTGAACGCCGTTGAATATTTGTCCTGCGAAATCTTGCCCATCGTATGGAAAACCTTGCCTGAGGCGAAACTCTACATCGCCGGCGCCAACCCCGACCCAAAGGTAAAGAAAGCCGCCTCAGAGCGCATCATCGTCAGCGGCTGGCTCGACGACATCCGCAACGCCTACGCACAAAGCCGTGTCTTCATCGCACCCATGCGCATTGGCACGGGATTGCAAAACAAATTGTTGGAAGCTATGTCAATGCGGCTACCCGCCATCACATCGCCTCTGGCCAACGCCTCCTTGGGTGCCAAGCCCGACAATGAGATTCTAGTTGGCGGCAATGCGGAGGAAATGGCGCAACATATCATCACCCTATTGACCGATATGGATAAGGCCAAACGCCTCGCCCAAGCGGGATTCGATTTCACCAACCGCGTGTACGACTGGGGCAAGGCGACAGAGATCCTTGAAAACGCAATGAACCAAACCCTAAAAGAACGGCACCCCGACCACAAGGGAGGAAACCCTCGCCCGATTGAACAACTGACAATTAACAACTGAATATGGCACAACCCGACGACAAAAAAATCATCTTCTCGATGGTGGGCGTGAGCAAAATCATCCCACCGTCGCGACAAATCCTGAAAGACATCTACCTTTCCTTCTTCTATGGTGCCAAAATCGGCATCATCGGACTGAATGGAGCAGGTAAATCCACCTTGTTGCGCATCATCGCAGGCAAGGAAAAATCCTATAACGGCGAAGTGGTCTTCTCGCCCGGCTATTCGGTCGGCATGCTTGATCAAGAGCCCCAACTCGACAACGACAAAACCGTCCGTCAAGTAGTGGAGGAAGGCGTGCAGGAAATCATTGACATCCTTAAGGAATACGAAGACATCAACAACAAGTTCGCCGACCCCGACGCCGATTATGACAAACTGATAGAACGGCAGGGACAACTCACCGAACTCATCGAGCAGCACGACGCTTGGGAGCTTGACAACAAGCTTGAGCGTGCCATGGACACGCTCAACTGCCCCGACGGTGATACACCGGTGCAGAACCTCTCCGGCGGCGAGCGCCGCCGTGTGGCCCTCTGCCGCCTGCTGTTGCAGGAACCCGACATCCTTCTCCTCGACGAGCCCACCAACCACCTCGACGCAGAGTCAATACAATGGTTGGAAAGCCATCTGCAACAATACAAGGGCACCGTCATCGCCGTTACGCACGACCGTTACTTCCTCGACCATGTGGCCGGCTGGATCCTCGAACTCGACCGTGGCGAAGGAATACCGTGGAAAGGCAACTACTCTTCCTGGCTCGACCAAAAGACCGCACGCCTCGCCATGGAAGAAAAGACCGAGAGCAAACGCCGCAAGACACTCGAACGCGAGCTGGAATGGGTACGCATGGCACCGAAAGCCCGACACGCCAAAGGCAAGGCACGCTTGGAATCGTATGAGAAAATGCTCAACGAAGACGTGAAAGAGAAAGAAGAGAAACTCGAAATCTACATCCCCAACGGCAACCGTCTGGGAACCAAAGTCATCAAGGCTCACGATGTGACCAAAGCATACGGTGACAAAGTCTTGTTCGAGAACCTCTCGTTCAGCCTGCCCCAAGGCGGCATTGTTGGTGTCATCGGGCCCAACGGCGCCGGTAAAACCACTTTGTTCCGCCTCATCATGGGTTTGGAAAAACCAGATTCCGGCACCTTCGAGGTCGGCGAAACCGTCAACATCGGCTACGTTGACCAACAACATGCCGACATCGACCCCGAGAAAACCGTATGGGAAGTCATCAGCGGCGGCAACGAACTCATCCAATTGGGCAAGCGCAGCATGAACTCGCGTGCCTATGTCTCCCGCTTCAACTTTGGCGGCAACGACCAGCAGAAAAAAGCTGGAGTGCTCTCCGGAGGAGAACGTAACCGCATGCACCTGGCACTCACCCTGAAACAAGAAGCCAACGTGCTCCTTTTGGACGAACCCACCAACGACATCGACGTGAACACCCTCCGTGCTTTGGAGGAAGGTCTCGAGAACTTCGCAGGCTGCGCCGTCATCATCAGCCACGACCGCTGGTTCCTCGACCGCGTGGCCACCCACATCCTCGCCTTCGAGGGCAACTCGCAAGTGTATTTCTTTGAAGGAAGCTATTCGGAGTATGAAGAAAACAAGATGAAGCGCTTAGGCAATGTAGAACCTAAACGTTTCAGATACAAGAAATTGAAAAATAACACTTAACACTTATTAATATTTATAAACTAAAAAAACCACTTTTATCATGGAGAAAAAACAATTAGCTCCCACTGCCATCGCCTCACTGGTGCTTGGCATTCTTTCCATCAGTTTCGGCATGCTGGTCATCCCTGGCTTCATCTTATCCGTCATCGGTAAAAAGAAGGCGCAAGAAGGTTTCTCGGCCATCGCCGCTAATCCCGATGCCTACACTGGCGAAGGCATGCTCAAGGCAGGCCAAACCACCTCAAAAGTAGGATTTATCCTTAGCTTTGTTGGAATAGCCTTTTGGATATTTTACATATTATTCCTTGCGGTTCTCTTTTCCAGCTATTAATGTAGGTCATCAACAACAAACTCAAATGCAATGAGAAAACTTGTTTTTCTAATTTGCCTTCTCACCGCCTTCCTTGGCAGCTTGGTGGGCGGCCCTGCTGACCAACAGAAGGCCAAGAAACTGGGCACCAAATTCATGAGTACCAGCGCCATAAGCCAGAA
>JBGYWU010000108.1:0-2613 GCA_041842265.1 Candidatus Limimorpha sp.
TCTCACAACCGGTAACACGTACGCCTCGGGCAGCGGCCTTGGCACAAACTTCCTCGAAGCAAACATGCACAGGCGACACGCTGATGTTGGTGATGTTCATCGAAACCTGAGCAATGCCATAATCTTCAATAAACCAACCAATAGCCTTAGTAGCTTTCAACGTACCGGGAATCATGATGGTCTTGCCGTTCTCATCTTTCACCGGCTTGCCCGTCACCGTACCGCCTTCGCGCATTGGGCGGCCTTTTTCGCGCACATCGAATGCGATGGCGTTGGCGCGACGTGTCGATGTAGTGTTGAGGTTATAGTTGATGGCCACAAGGAAATCGCGGGCACCTACTTGGGTGGCACCCGTGTGGGCCACATGGTCATTCCATTCGTTGGGGCCAAAGTCAGGCTTCCACTGCTCGGTGCCGAGGCGCGAAGCAAGCGACTCATATTCGCCGGTGCGGCAGTAAGCCAAGTTGCGTCGTTCTGGCGAAAATGCGGCTTCTTCATAGCAGAAAACAGGGATGCTCAGTTCCTCTCCGAGGCGTTTGCCCAGCTTGTGGGCATATTCAACTACCTCCTCCATTGTGATATTGCTCACTGGAATTAGAGGACACACGTCGGTGGCACCTTGCCGGGGGTGTGCACCGTGATGTTGGCTCATGTCGATGAGTTCGGCGGCCTTCTTCACCACGCGGTAGGCGGCTTCGCATACGGGTTCAGGCTCACCCACAAAAGTGATGACTGTACGGTTGGTGGTCATGCCTGGATCCACGTCCAGCAATTTGACTCCTTCCACTTTCTCTATTTCAGCGGTTACTTGGTCTATGATGTTCTTGTCGCAACCTTCACTGATGTTCGGCACGCATTCGATGAGTTGTTTCATTATTTTAGATTTAAAGATTTCAAATTCAAGATTTAAGAATTGGAAAGTTGGGGCTGTGAATTCCCCGCCCTTTGGGTACCCCCTTAAAAGGGGGAAACCTACCGGAGTCTGACCTGCCGGACACTTCCCAAAACGGCGGCAAAGGTAGGGATTTTTTTGATACGAAAAGGAAATGGAAATTATTCTTGCGCACCCTCCAACTTGAAATAAATCGGAATTTGGAAAGCAACTCTAACGGGTTCACCTTCGCGCACTCCAGGCGTCCGTTTCGGCATGGATTCCACCACGCGGATAGCCTCTTCATGCAACCGTTGCCGATACCTTTTAATAAATTGGCGTTTGAAATGCTGCTATCGGTTTCGACAACAAAAATTTGCCACTGCTGCCAGCAAAGGGCACGAAATTCCTTGATGAACCCCACCTGCAGCAAAGGTTCGCCGCCACCAAAGGTGACACCACCGTGCGTGGCCAAAAAATACAGTTGGTCTATCTTGACCTCCTCGAAAAGAGACTCGGACTTGTAGATACGGCCTCTCCCCTCTTCCCATGAAGCCTTGTTGAGGCAATACTTGCAGCGCAAAGGACAGCCGCTGAACGCCATCAAAGTGGCAACACCCTCACCATAGACGGTCAGGCGGTGGCGGACAATTCCGAATATTCTCGCCGCAACCATTCCTAGTAATTTTGCTTTCCCTACTTGTTGATGGAACGCTTCTCAGGCAAGAAGAGGTTGAAGACAACACCCACATGCACATTGAATCCACTCGTATTTAAGGGCTTGAAAAGTCCGATCAGGTTATTGGTAGTCAGGTAGATGTTGCATGTCTCGATCATCGCCGAGAAGCCGAGGCCAAGGTTGTCGTAGCTGTCGGGTGTCATCGTGTAGGTGGCGCACACATTGAGGTTGTCGAAGAAAGAACCGCAGTAGGCTAAAGTGAAGGCGGGACGGAAGCCACTGCCCGAGAAACGGCCTTGAAGCTGGGCACTGAAGCGGTTGTTGGCGTCAAGGTCATAGTTGCCTCGCAACATTAGGTTGGTATTCAATGCAGTATTGTATTTTTTTAAAGGAACATACTCCAGTTGAAAATACCGCTGCAAGGTGTCCAAAAACTGCTCGCGATACAAGCCGTCGGAGATGACACGTTGCAGCACATCGGCATCCAAGCCGTTGAAGAGGAAACTGTCTTCGTCATAGAATTGGCCAACATCGTTGACCTTGCCCGTCATTCCAATGCTGTTCTTTCCCCAGTGAATGAAGCCCAAGTCGCGGATGGCAGCCACCGCGCTGAACTGTTCGTTGAAGCGATAATCAGCGGCAAGATCAATGCCCATGCCGGGATTGCGGAAAAGTTCGCCCATGCTGAACGGGCCATCGGCTTTCAGCTGTCCGGCATCATCCACATAAACCGCATTCGGCATGGCGAGTTTCATTGCGATGTTTTCGCTCAGGCGAAGCGCATACGAATCGGGATCGGTGAAGAGCTGGGCTTCGAAAACATCGGTGCTGACATTGACCAAACCGAAAAGCAGCTTGCCACGAACGCCCAACGAAAGTTGTTCGGTCATATTCCACTGGTAACCCACGGCCACTTCCTGATAGGCCGTGGCGTTCACATCCATGCTGACGACAGCGGGATGGTCTTCTCCCACAAACGCCGAATTGCCATAGCCAAGCAACTTGAACAAGCCGTCATTGTATCTCATGTCGCCACGCACCTTAATGCCATAATTGACAGTAA
>JBGYWU010000109.1:0-15989 GCA_041842265.1 Candidatus Limimorpha sp.
AAAAAGCAGTTACATTATGATGAGATTGTTGAAAAATATGTATTTTTGAAGTTTGAAATTCAATCCTTACAGAAATGAATAAAAAAGTTACAAAAACCGCATTGATGCTGTCGGCTGTGGTTTTCGTGTTTGGCCAACTCCAAGCCCAAATCACTACGACTTTTGCCAAGAATGTTGCGCCAGGGCAACACAATGGCTTGTATTATTCCTTGCCTCAAACCATGCTGAAACTGGATTTCACCATTGAGGAAGTTCGGCTTGTAAAGGGGCCGCTTAGCGATTACGCCTCCAACTATTTTGAGATGGAAGACTATGTGGAATATGAAACTACAGAGTATAAACTTTTGGATGTGAAGATGTCGACGGAGGCCAGCCCCGACCCAAATGCGTTGTTTTTTGTCACCTTATCGACCACAAGAGGCGGTGGCAAGATGCAATTTGACGTGCTTCCCAATGGCATCATCCGAAGCGTTGGAATCGGTAACGCTGGAGAGGTAGAGGTGCCGATGTCTTTGCCGAATTCAGAAGAACATACCTGCGCACAAGAAGCGTATGCTGCCGGCGACGGATTTATCCCTTTGATGTTGGCGGGGAAGAGCAATGCCCTCCTGGCCAAAGAAGCCGCAGATAAGGTGGCAGAAATCCGAAAGGCCAAATTCTACCTGATTTCGGGCGATGTGGAGATGGCTTCCAATCCTGAGACTTTCAACACCATGTGTCAAAAGTTGGAAGCCATGGAGAAGGAATACCTCA
Organism: Candidatus Limimorpha sp.; assembly: GCA_041842265.1. GTDB lineage: Bacteria > Bacteroidota > Bacteroidia > Bacteroidales > F082 > Limimorpha. Next base: position 754 of record JBGYWU010000109.1, read on the forward strand.
GCTTGTTTTTGGGAAAGCGTGTTGGAAAAAAGATGGTGAAGACGGTATATGTGATTCCAAATAAGGAAGTGTCCTCTCAAACGGTGGCTAAATTCTCAGAAACCGAAGGTTTGACCATTGGAACCGTAGGTTCGGGAAGCATGATTACAGTTCAAACATTGTCTCTCAACTCAACCACTGCTATCAATGCACCAAGCCAGTCGGCTGTGGAGTTAATGTCGTATGAGAACAAGGTGTTCTACCGTGTTCCTGAAACGGCCCAGGTAAAGGTGACTTGTGGCAATGCCACTTTGTTGGAAGGCAGGGTGACGGTCAACCAGCTGGGTGCCATGCTCATGGCTCCGCTGACGAATACCAAGTTATTGTTTGACACGGAAACGGGTCAAATTGTAAATATGAGAATGCAGTAGGCTTTTTTGTGCAGAGAACCACAGCCATCTGGCGAAGGTTAACAATGGCTCATTTCTCGCTTTCAATGCGCTATGGTTTCTGCGCGATATGCATCACAATGCTTCTTTGATTCGAACGAGTTTTTCCAATAAGCTTTCCACATGGTCGAGGCGGAGCATGTTGGCCCCGTCCGACTTTGCCCGGGATGGCTCGGGGTGCACCTCCATGAAGATGCCGTCGGCATCGGCGGCGATTCCTGCCTTGGCAATCAGACCTATCATTTCGGGCCTCCCTCCCGATATTCCGCAGCTTTGATTGGGTTGTTGCAGGGAATGGGTCACATCCAAGATGACCGGAACACCAAACTTCTGCATTGTAGCAATATTTCGGTAGTCCACCACCAGGTCCTGATAGCCGAACATTGAACCACGCTCGGTCAACAGGACTTTGTCATTGCCCGACTGCCGCACTTTCTCGACAGCAAATCGCATTGCCTCGCCCGAAAGGAACTGCCCCTTCTTGATGTTGACCGTTTTGCCCGTTTTTGCTGCGGCCACCAATAGCTCGGTCTGGCGGCATAAGAAAGCCGGAATTTGCAGAATGTCAACATATTCGGCGGCCATGGCAGCTTCTTCCGTGGAATGGATGTCGGTCACTACTGGGATTTCAAACTCTTTGGCGATTTGTTGAAGCACTTTCAGGGCTTTTTCGTCGCCGATGCCCGTGAAGGAGTCCAGTCGGGAGCGGTTGGCTTTGCGGTAAGAGCCTTTGAATATCAATGGGATGTCAAGTTTTCGGCAGATTTTTTTCAAGGTTTCTGCGATGAAAAAGGGCGAAGTCTCGTCCTCAATCACGCAAGGGCCTGCCATGAGAAAAAAACGACTGGGACGCAAGCCGTTCAGGAAATCGAATTTGGTGGTGTACATGGTGGTATGTTTTTGCAAAGATAGAGGTTTTCTTTATGACTCAATTCGCTTTGTTGAAATTCTTGAACCTCGGATGATAAGTGGCCAAAGTATCACGGAGCAGTTCATTGGAGACATGCGTATAGATTTCTGTCGTGCTTACTGAAGCATGTCCTAACATCTGCTGCACCGCGAGCAGGTTGGCCCCGCCTTCCAGCAAGTGGGTGGCGAAACTGTGGCGGAAGGTGTGCGGACTGATGGACTTGACGATGCCGTTTTTCTCGGCCAAGTCCTTTACGATGATGAATACCATTTGCCGGGTCAGGCTGGTGCCACGGCTGTTGAGGAATACCGTATCGGTAAATTTGGGTTTCGGCGTAATGTGTAGCCGTGTCCCATGGATGTATTGGAAGAGAATGTTCAGGCTGGAGTCACCTATGGGAACGAGGCGTTCCTTGCTGCCTTTTCCGAAGATGCACAAGAAACCGTCTTCACGATATATGTTGCTGATTTGTAAAGTTATGAGTTCTGAGACACGAAGGCCGCATCCGTACATTACCTCAATCATGGCCTTGTTTCGGTGGCCCGTGGGTTGGCTGAGGTCGATGCTGTCAATCATTTTTTGTATTTCTTCATAACTTAGCACTTCTGGCAAGTGGCGACCTAACGAAGGCGTGCTGATGAGTTCGGTAGGGTCTTTTTCGGTGATTTCTTCTTGGGTCAGGTAGTGCCAAAACGACTTCAGTCCCGATAGGATGCGGGCTTGCGATGTGGCTCCAATGTTAAGATCGAAAAGATAGGCGAAAAAGTTTTCGACGGTGTCTCGCTTGATGTGGTTGATTTTTGTTGAGATATTCTGATTTTCTAGATATTGTAAGAACAAACTGACATCATGCTGGTATGCCTTCACGCTGTTGTCGGAAAGTGAGAGCTCCAACTTGAGGTAGTCGGTGAAATGCTTGATGAGGTTCTTGTTGATGTTCTGTGAAGGCTTATCCATCGGTTTTGCAAAGGTACTGCTTTTATTGATATCGTGGCTTTTTTGGGATACGTTCCGTATTAGTTTTGACTATGAAACAAATAGGTCAAGCAAGATGTGGGAAAAAAGGAGGTGCGGTCATGGCTTTGGCCGGATAATTGAATGTCATTTCGTCGTAGGCTCTAGAGTTTTTCTATGTGTCGATGACTTCCGCGTACCATCATAATCCGGAGGCCTAGCAAAATACTATCAGCGAAGCGTATTTTGCGATGAATTGATTGCCGAATTGAAAGGGATATAGGCAAATAATAGCTGCATCCGACACGAAAAAACCACGGGGCAAGATTGTTATGTCCCGTGGTTTACATTTTGTGCCAGTCCAATTAGTCCAAAGTATGGATTACCAGACCCGAGCGCAGTTTAGGCTCGAACCAAGTGGTCTTGGGAGGCATGATATTGCCGCTGTCGGCGATATCGATGATTTGTTGCATCGAAACGGGATACAGGGCAAAGGCAACTTTCATTTCTCCGTTGTCAACACGGCGTTTCAGTTCGCCGAGGCCACGGATGCCGCCGACGAAGTCGATACGCTTGTCGGTACGCAGGTCCTTGATGCCCAAAATCTTGTCCAAGATAAGGTTGCTGAGGATGGTAACATCCAAAACGCCGATGGGGTCGTTGTCGTTGTAGGTGCCGGGCTTGGCAGTCAGCGAATACCAAACGCCCTCGACATACATCGAGAAGTTGTGCAGCTTGTTGGGCTTGTATTCGTTGGAGCACTCGCAGTGGCAGGGATACTCACAGTTGCACGTGCCGCCTTCTTTAGTGCAGTCGCATTTGCACTCGATGTCGAAGTTTTCCTTCAGGGCATCGAAGAACTGCTTGGTGCTTAGGCCGTTGAGGTCTTTTACAACACGATTGTAGTCGATGACTTTCAACTGGTTGTCGGGGAAGATGACGGTCATGAAGTAGTTGTACTCTTCCTTGCCTGTGTGGGCGGGGTTCTTTTCCTTCTTTTCTTGTCCGACGAGGGCTGCTGCTGCGCTACGGTGGTGTCCGTCAGCGATGTACATGGCCGGAACCTTGGTGGCGAAGAGTTCGACCAAACGGGCAATGGTAGCCTTGTCGTCGATGATCCAAAAGCGATGGCCGAAGCCGTCTTCCTTGGCGATGAAGTCATATATGGGCTTCTCGGCTGTGACTTTGCTCACGATGGCGTCAATTTCGCTGACGGCAGGGTAGGCGAAGAATACAGGCTCCACGTTGGCGTTGGTGAGGCGAACGTGTTTCATTCGGTCCTCTTCCTTGTCCTTGCGGGTCAGCTCGTGCTTCTTGATGATTTTGTTGACATAGTCTTCACTGTAGGCGCAAGCCACTACACCGTATTGCCACTGAGCGTTGGCTTCAGTGGGGTTCATGCTTTGGGCGTAAATGTAGAGTTTTTCTTCCTCGTCTTGCCTAATCCATCCGAAGTCTTTGAAACTGTTGAAGTTCTCAACGACTTTCAGATAGGTTTCGAGGTCGCTGTCCTTGTGGCCTTCGGGCAGGTCGATTTCGGCCTTGGTCACATGGAGGAGGCTATAAGGATTGCCTTCGCATTCCTTGCGGGCTTCTTCGGTGTTCAAGACATCGTAAGGTCTTGAGGCGAGTTTCTGGACGATGTCCACGCCTGGACGCCATCCTTTGAAAGGTTTGATGATTGACATAATCTATATCTATTCTGAGTTGACTGGATGATTCGATGATTCAAAGCAAGAGACACCACAAGCAGGCTTGCGGTGTCTTTTCATGTCGTATTATTATTTGTTCACTTGGAACTTCTTGTTGCCCGTCTTGAAGAAATCAACAATCTGGTTGGCGGCAGCTAAGCCGGCGTTGATGTTGGCTTCTTCCGTCTGGGCACCCATTTTTTTAGGTGTGGAGAAATAGCGGCCTTCGAATGCTTTGAAGTCGGTGTCAGCATCCGGCATGATGTCGGTGATGTACTTGAGGTCGGTGCGCTCGGTCATCAACTTGAGCAGTTCGGGCTCGTTGATGACTTCCTTGCGGGCGGTGTTCACAAGGATGCCGCCTTTGTGCATCTTGTTGACCACGGCGTAGTTGATGCTTTGCTTGGTCTCGGCAGTGGCCGGGATGTGCAGGCTGACCACGTCGCAGGTCTCGAAGAGGGCGTCGCGGTTGGCGACGGCATGCACACCTTCAGCTTCAATCTTGTCACCAGGGACAAATTCATCGAAAGCGTAAACATCCATACCGAAACCCTTGGCGATGCGGGCGACGTTACGACCCACGTTACCGAAGGCGAGAAGACCAAGTTTCTTTCCCATCAGTTCGGTGCCGCTCTTGCCGTTGTAGAAGTTACGAACGGCGTAGACCAGCATACCCATGACGAGTTCGGCCACAGCGTTGCTGTTCTGACCAGGGGTGTTCATGGCCACGATGTCTTTGGTGGTGCATGCCTCGAGGTCGAGGTTATCGAAACCGGCGCCGGCACGGACGACTATTTTCAGCTTGTTGGCGCGGTCGATGACTTCTTTTGTCACTTTGTCGCTGCGCACGATGAGGGCGTCAGCATCGGCAACGGCATTGTAAAGGTCGTTGACATCGGTATATTTTTCTAAGAGAGCGAGTTGGTAACCGTTCTTCTCAACGACTTCGCGGATGCCGTCAACGGCAACCTTTGCGAAAGGTTTTTCTGTTGCAACTAATACTTTCATTGTTTATGTGTTGATTGTTTGTTTGTTAAAGTGTTGAATGTTCCTGTCGGCTGGCTAATGGTTAACAGCCATGAGCCAACGGCTAATTACTTATTGGCTTTTTCAAAGTCCTGCATGCACTGTACGAGGGCTTCGACGGCCTCGACGGGGCAGGCGTTGTAGAGAGAGGCGCGGAAGCCGCCGACTGAACGGTGACCCTTGATGCCCACCATGCCGCGTTCCTTGGCAAAGGCCATGAAAGTGTCTTGGAGGCCTTCGCGGCCTTCGGCCATGACCCAGCAGTGGTTCATGATGGAACGGTCTTCCTTGGCTTCGACAGTGCCGCGGAACAGGCTGTTGCGGTCGATTTCTTCATACAGCATGGCTGATTTCTTCAGGTTGATCTTGTTCATGGCTTCCAAACCGCCAAGGTCTTTCACCCATTTCAATGTTTCGTGCATGACGAAGATGGGGAGTACGGGAGGCGTGTTGAACATGGAGATGTTCTTGGCCTCTTCGGCGGCATGGGTGCGGTAATCCACCATGGTCGGCAGCGGGTTCATATAGGCGCGGTCGCCGATGTTGCCGAGGATGTCTTTCTTCACGATGATGAAGGTCACGCCAGCGGGGCCGACGTTCTTCTGAGCGCCACCATAGATGAGACCGTATTTCTTCACATCGACGGGACGGCTCATGATGTCGGACGACATGTCAGCAACGAGCATGACGGGGCAGTCCATGTCATATTTGATCTCAGTACCATAAATGGTGTTGTTGGTCGTGATGTGGAAGTAATCCGCATCGGTGGGAATGGTGTATCCTTTCGGGATGTAGGAATAGGTCTTGTCTTCAGAAGAAGCGACGATTTCGGTCTTTCCGAAAAGCTTGGCTTCTTTGGCCGCTTTCTTGGCCCAAACGCCGGTCTGCAAATAGGCAGCCTTGGTCTTCATCAGGTTGGCGGGAACCATGAAGAACTGGGTGCTGGCACCGCCCCCGAGAAACAGCACTTCGTATTCGCTCGGAATGTTCAGGAGGTCGCGCCACAACTGGCGGGTTTCTTCCATGGTGCGTTCCCAGCCCGGTGTGCGGTGAGAGATTTCCATCACACCGATACCGGTGTTGTCGAAATTGCGAATAGCGTTGATCGTCGATTCAACTGCCTCTTTAGGCAGCACGCAAGGACCTGCGTTGAAATTAAAAGCTTGTTTCATTGCTTTGTAATTGGATTATTGTGATTAAATTAATGTTAATGTTGTTCGATTTAATCAGCTTCTGATTGCTCTGAAAATTTGCTGCAAAGATAAGAATAAAAACAATATGGAATTGCCCTTCCCGTAAAATAATAACCAGTTGGAATGGAGAAAGAATGGAGGAAATTTTTTGGTTTTTTTTGGATTTAGAAATGCGGAAAGGCAGGGACGTTTTCCAAATTCATCGGATAAGGTTTTTCATGAAGTCTTAGGTTTTGTTTGTAATTTATTAAAAATCAAACGAATAAAAAAAACATCTTTTGTAAGAAGAACTCTGGAGAAAAAAAACACAATGAAGGTGTTGTTGTTTGAAGAAAAAGTTGTACTTTTGCACACTCAAAATCAAAAGGAAAGAAAGCGATGAAAAAAGACATTCACCCCAAGAACTATCGTCTGGTTGTTTTCAAAGATATGTCAAACGATGCGACTTTCTTGTCGCGTTCGACTATCAACACAAAGGAAACCATCAAGTGGGAAGACGGTAACGAATATCCCCTTGTGAAGCTTGAAATCTCAAGCGCCTCGCATCCGTTCTACACTGGTAAGATGAAACTCGTCGACAGTGCCGGTCGTGTTGATAAGTTCAACAGTAAGTACAAGAAGTTCTTCGAGAAGAAGGATACCAAGTAAGTTGGACGAAAACCAGAAAAATGAAAGCTCTTGCACAAAGCGAGGGCTTTTTTTGTGCCTTGGCATTATTATTGCCGTATCTTTGCGGCGCGATATTATTTAGGTGTGAAACGGCGACAGGCTGACATTTTGTCGCTTAGAAACCAAGTGAGTTTTTATGAGTTATAAAGTAGAACCCGAATTGTTTTCAGATACGGTGGACTCGAACGCTGAGTTCATCCCTGTGCTGACGATTGAGGACGGCCGCCTCGTCCAGGATGAAGAGGTGCCTGAGGAACTGCCCATTTTGCCTTTGCGCAACTCGGTGCTTTATCCTGGTGTGGTCATCCCCATTACTGTAGGACGCGACATGTCCATCCAATTGGTCAAGGAATACAACCGAAAACGTAAGTTGATAGGTGTCATCGCCCAAAAGGAGGCTAATGTAGAGGAACCCGCACTTGAGGATTTATATAAGGTGGGCACATCGGCCCAGATTCTCAAAACCTTCGAGATGCCCGATGGCAATGTAACTGTCATTATTCAAGGCAAACGCCGTTTCGAGGTGGTGGATGCGACCCAAACCGAACCCTACATCAAAGCTACTGTGATGCCCTTCGCGGCGTCGGAGGATATTCCTAATACGAAGAAATTCAATGCTTTATTGCAGTCTGTCAGGGATGTGGCCATTCAGGTCATCGCACGGTCGCGAAACCTTTCGCAGGAGGCAGGGTTTGCCATCAAGAATATTGACGACCCTGTTTTTCTGCTGAATTTCGTGGCCAGCAACGTGGAGGCCGATATGCCTGTCAGACAAGGACTTTTGGAATCGCGCAACCTCAACCAGATGGCTACAGGCCTTTTGGCGGTGCTGACCGATGAGCAGCAGATGCTGGAACTGAAACATCAGATTCAGAACAAGGTTCGTGTCGACATGGACAAGCAGCAGCGCGAATACTTTCTCAACCAACAACTGCGCACCATTCAAGAAGAACTTGGTGGCGCACCCAATGAGCAGGACGTCAGGGAATTGTCGGAGAAGGCGGAGAAAAAGAAATGGTCGAAGGAAGTGGCCGATGTGTTCGCAAGGGAACTGAAGAAACTGGAGCGTACCAACCCGCAGGCAGCGGAATATGGCATACAACTGAACTATCTGCAATATCTCGTTGACCTGCCATGGGAAGAGTTCACCAAGGACAACTTCGACCTGAAACGTGCCCAGCGCGTTCTCGATTCCGACCATTACGGCTTGGACAAGGTGAAAGACCGTATCGTTGAGCACCTCGCCGTGCTGAAGTTGCGCAATGACATGAAATCACCGATATTGTGCTTGGTGGGACCTCCCGGCGTGGGCAAAACCTCCTTGGGTAAGTCCATCGCTCGTGCGTTGAACCGCAAATATGTCAGAATGTCATTGGGCGGCGTGCGCGACGAGTCAGAGTTGCGTGGCCACAGAAAGACCTATATCGGCGCCATGCCGGGCCGTATCATCCAAAACCTGCGCAAAGTGAAGTCGGGCAATCCTGTTTTCGTCCTTGATGAGATTGACAAGGTGAGCGGCAACAACATTAGCGGTGACCCGCAGGCTGCATTATTAGAAATCCTTGACCCCGAGCAGAACAACGCTTTTTATGACAACTTTATTGAGTTGGATTACGACCTCTCGAAAATCCTTTTCATCGCAACAGCCAACAATCTTGCCACTATTCATCCTGCCTTGCGCGACCGCATGGAGATCATCGACCTGAGTGGCTATCTCCGTGAGGAGAAATTTGAAATCGCAAAGCGTCATCTTATCCCAAAGCAGTTGAAAGAACATGGCTTGGACAGCAAGCAGATTGTCTTTCCAAAAGACATCGTCATGCATATCATAGACGATTACACGCGCGAGGCTGGTGTCCGTAATTTGGAGCGCCGCCTTGGCGACATGATGCGACATCGGGCTAAACAGGTCGTTACGGAAGACACCTTCGACAGTAAGATCACGCTTGACGATTTGCGTAAGGTGCTCGGCGTACCGATGCACCACGACAAGGACGAGGTGAAACACACCATGCCCGGCGTGGCCACGGGACTGGCTTGGACACAGGTGGGCGGTGAGATTCTCTCCATCGAAGTCAGCCTGAGCCGTGGTGGAGGACATCTCTCGCTGACAGGCAACCTTGGCGAGGTGATGAAAGAGTCGGCAACCATTGCATACGAGTTTATCAAGGCTCACGCTTCGCAGCTCAATATCAATCCCGATGTGTTCGAGGCTTGGAGTGTCCACGTTCATATCCCCGAAGGCGCTACGCCCAAGGATGGCCCATCGGCAGGTATCACCATGCTTTCCGCCCTGACCTCGGCATTTACGCAACGGAAGGTGAAGGGGCAACTGGCAATGACAGGTGAGATCACACTGCGCGGTCGTGTGTTGCCTGTGGGTGGCGTAAAGGAGAAAATCCTCGCTGCCAAGCGCAACGGTGTGACAGACCTCATTCTCTCTGTCGACAATGAGCACGACATCAAGGACATCAAAGAGGATTACGTAAGTGGACTGAACTTCCACTATGTGGAGAACATGATGCAGGTGCTCGACCTTGCTTTGGAGAAAGAACAGGACGAGAATGCCCTGGATTACAACAAGTATCTGAACAATTTGCATCCAGAGGTGATCGGTTTCAAAGTCAAATAAGGATGGAGTTTCTGCCCATGTCATTCCGAGGCTATTGTCGGCGTAGATACACATGCCAACAGGTTCGGCACGGCAGTCTGATAATATCCTTCCGGAAATGCTCTGCATTCGGCATAGGCAATCTTTGGACTTGGCTTGTTATGCTACTTGTTCTTGTTTCATGTGGCAACCGCCAGGATTCCGATGAGGGTTTGGCCATATTCAAATACAATGAATCCGCCGGTATCCTCACCATGGATCCCATCTATGCCAAGGACTTGCCCCATATCTGGGCCTGCAATCAAGTGTTCAACAGCCTTGTTGCCTTCGATGACAAGATGAACCTTGTGCCGATGCTGGCCAAGTCGTGGGAAGTCAGCGACGACGGTCTAATTTACACTTTCCATTTGAGAAACGATGTGCAATTTCACAACGATACTTGTTTCCTGACGCCACGTTGTGTTACCGCTGAAGACTTTGTGTATTCTTTTAACCGCGTGGTTGACAAAAAGTTGAATTCTCCCGGATTGTGGGTTTTCTCTTCTGTCAAGCACGATGATGGCGTGTATGCTTTCCACGCGTTGGACGATACGACCCTCCAGATTGCGCTGTCTCGTCCGTTTCCTCCCTTCCTGGGCATTCTTTCAATGACATATGCCTCGGTTGTTCCACGCGAGGCCGTTGAGTATTATGGAGACAACTTCCGCAGCCATCCCGTGGGGACAGGCCCTTTCAGATTCCAGTATTGGAAGGAAGGAGTGAAACTTGTGTTCCGCAAGAATCCAAGTTATTTCGAGTGTGACGAAGTGGGGGAGAGACTACCATACATTGATGCCGTATCAGTCAGTTTTCTGATAGACAAGCAGGTGGCTTTTCTTGAGTTCATTAAGGGAAAGTTTGATTTCATGTCGGGAATTGATGCCCGCTATAAAGATGAGCTGTTGACCTATGACGGAAGGCTTCGTCAGAAATATGCGGACGAAATCGAGCTGATAACGGAGCCTTTCCTGAATACGGAGTATTTTTCTTTTTTTATTGACCCCAACGACAGTCTGGGTCAAGATAGGTCGAGAGCCTTGCGGCAAGCCGTAAGCCTCTGCATTGACCGTGAGAAGATGCTGCGTTATCTGCGCAATGGCATTGGTGAGCCTGGCACTGGCGGCATGATCCCCGTGGGATTGCCCGGACACAGTACCATAGGTTACGGCTACGATTTGAAGCGCGCCCAGCGCTTGGTGGCGGAGAACAAATTGGAGGGCTACCTGCTTCAGCTTTCCACCGTCGCCGAGTATGCCGACATAGGCAAGTTTGTGCAGAACCAAGTGGGGCAGATTGGCCTGCAATGCAACATGGAGGTGATGCCGCCCGCAACGATGCGCAGCATGAGGGCCAACGGCAGCCTTCCTTTCTTCCGCTCCTCTTGGGTGGCAGACTATCCTGATGCGGAGAACTACCTTTCCTTGTTTGCTTCCTCCAACTTCGCGCCTTCCGGTCCGAATTATTGCCATTACACCAATCCCAATTTCGATATGATGTACGAAAAGGCCCTTTTGTGTAATGACTTGGGGCAACGCGCCCAATACTATGCCGAAATGGACAGCCTAATGATGCAGGATGCGCCTGTTGTGGTGCTGTATTACGACAAAGTGCTTCGTTTTGTGAACAAAAGGGTAGAGAATATGGGCAGTAATCCGACCAATCTGCTGGATCTGAGGCGGGTGAGGATTAGGGAATAGATAAAGCTATTTCAGTGTGTCGTCAAAAGCAAAGGACTTCGATGGGAAAATGCGTTTTCTCAAATAGATGAACGGCGCAGGTAGAATACAAGGCCCATGTGCAATAGCAGAAAGAAAAAGTCCATCGGAAAAAACGATGGACTTTTTTCATGTCGTGTGCAAAGCTTTATTTCTTTGCAGTCTTCTTGGCCGAGACTTTCTTAGCCGTAGCTTTTTTTTCGGCAATCGTCTTCTTCGCGGTAGCTTTCTTTGCGGCTGCAACTTTCTTGGTTTTGGGCGCTTCAGCCTTCGGCGCATTCTTCAGAATGTCGCACATGAAGTCCCAAAACATCTGCACGGTGGCAATCTCGCAACGCTCGTCGGGCGAGTGCACTCCGCGAAGGGTGGGGCCAAAGCTGATCATGTCCATGCCTGGGATCTTGTCGCCGATGAGGCCGCATTCCAGTCCGGCGTGGATAGCCCTGACCTTGGGCTCCTTCTTGAAGCGTTTCTTGTAGCAGCTCACGGCGATGTCCAAGATGGCGCTATCGGGGTTGGGTGCCCAGCCCGGATAGCCGTCGGTGTGCTCCACGTCGGCGTCGGCAAGGCTCCACACGGCTTCCACCATGTTGGCAATATCTTGCTTCGACGACTCGATGGAGCTGCGCTGAGAGGTCTGGATGAAGAAATAACCTTCTTTTTTCTTGCAGGAAGCAAAGTTGGTCGAGGTCTCCACGAAGTTCGGGATGGTTTGCGACATGGCTATGACACCATGCGGACAGGCGTAGAGACCGTTCAACAGGTCGAATTGCGACATCTCGTCGATGACCACATCAGGCTGCACCTCTGCCACTTCCGCCGAAAGTTTCAGCGTGGGCTCGGTTACTTGGTATTCTTGTTGGAAGTGTTTCTCCATGTCTTTGACATAGTGCAGGAAGTCATCGACGCTTTCATTCGGGATATAGGCTACGGCAGTGGCTTCGCGTGCGATGGCATTGCGCAGGTTGCCGCCTTGGAAATCGTAGAGGGCGAGGTCGAACCAGTTGGTGGCTTGCCACAGAATGCGGGTCAGCAGCTTGTTGGCGTTGGCCAAGTTCTTGTTGATGTCATCTCCGCTGTGACCGCCCTTCAAGCCACTTACGGTGATGCGGTAGGCGGTGGACTCTTCCGGAGCGGGTTCCAGATCGTACCACACTTTGATGATGGTGTCCATGCCACCAGCGCAGCCGATGAAGATTTCGCCTTCGTCCTCGCTGTCGAGGTTGAGGAGGATGCGGCCGCTGAAGTCCTTCGGGTCAAGTTTCTCGGCGCCCGTGAGACCTGTCTCTTCGTCGACGGTGAAGATGCACTCAATCGGGCCGTGTTCCACTTTCGGGTCGGCGATGACAGCTAAGGCTGCAGCCACGCCGATACCGTCGTCAGCGCCGAGGGTGGTGCCGTTGGCATGCAGCCACTCGCCCTTGATGACGGGCTCGATGGGGTCTTTCTCGAAGTCGTGCTTCTTGTCGCTATTCTTCTCGCACACCATGTCCATGTGGGCTTGCAGGATGACGGTCTGGCGGTCTTCCATGCCCTTGGTGGCGGACACGCTCATAATGATGTTGCCACACGCTTCCTTGACGTACTTCACTTTATGGTCTTTCGCCCATTTCTCGAGGTAAGCTACCATTTTGGCTTCCTTCTTCGACGGACGCGGCACACCAAGGATGCCGTTGAACTCTTTCCAAATGCCTTGCGGCTTTAATTTCAGGATGTCGTTACTCATAATGTTATTGCTTTAGTTGATGTATCGTTTCAATTGGATTTTCAGACTTGAACACTGCATTGCCAGCCACCAGCACATTCGCTCCCGCCTCAAACAGGGCTTTAGCATTTTTCGTGTTGACGCCGCCATCCACTTCGATGAGGGCAGTGGCGTTTTGTTCGACGATCATTGAACGTAGTTTGCGGATTTTTTCGTATGTGCGCTCGATGAACTGCTGTCCGCCGAATCCCGGGTTGACCGACATGAGGAGCACCAGGTCCAAGTCGCCGAGGATGTCCTCCAAGACGGCGACAGGAGTATGCGGGTTGAGCACCACGCCAGCCTTCACGCCCAATGCCTTGATCTGTTGCACGGCGCGATGGATGTGCTTGCTGGCCTCGTAGTGGAAGGTGATGATGTCGGCGCCCGCCTTGGCGAAGGCCTCGAAGTACTTCTCGGGCTCCACGATCATCAGGTGGACATCGAGGGGCTTCTGGGCTTTCTTCTTGATGGCTTGCACGACGGGGATGCCGAAAGAGATGTTAGGCACGAAGCGTCCGTCCATCACGTCGCAGTGGAACCAGTCGGCCTCGCTGCGGTTCACCATCTCGATGTCGCGTTCCAGATTGAGGAAGTCTGCTGACAATAGGGAAGGGGCAATTAAATGCTGCATATAGATTTCTTTTTTGTGATTGCAAATATACGACAACTTTTATACAAATTACCGAAAAAGTTTGATATGTGTGTATATGTTTCATTTTCAAAGTAATATCCGACAGCAAACGACTACAGTCGACTACAAACGTTTGTTCAACGGATAGGTCTTGACAGATGGTTTTTCTTTGCAGCATAATTCAAATTATTCAGAACATGGCACAAAAGAAAAAGAGCTTCACGGACAATATTGTCACAATAGAAGACACCAAGATGCAGGTGCAAGAAAACGAAATCGTGTTATACCAACCTAACGACACCATCCATCTGGAAGTTAGGATGGTAAATGAATCCGTTTGGCTAACACAATCACAAATTGCATTGTTATTTGGAGTGAAACAACCTGCTATTTCGAAACATCTGAATAATATTTTCAAAAGCGGCGAATTGGATGAAAATTCAGTTCATTCCATTTTGGAATATACTGCCGCAGATGGCAAACTTTACAAGACAAGGTTTTACAACCTCGATGCCATACTATCTGTTGGCTACCGCGTTAACAGCATTAACGCAACGATGTTCCGCAAGTGGGCCAACAGCGTGCTGAAGGAACACCTCCTCAAAGGTTATTCCATCAACCATCGTTTTGAACGGTTAGAACAAAGGATGAGCCATGCTGAAGAGAAGATAGACTTCTTTGTTCGTACCGCTCTGCCTCCTGTGGAAGGCATCTTCTACGACGGGCAAATCTTTGATGCTTACACTTTTGTCAGCGACCTTATCCGTAGTGCCAAGAAGCGCATTGTCTTGTTCGACAATTATGTTGATGATACAGTCTTGACCTTGCTTGACAAACGCACCGATGGGGTGGGCGCACAAATCTATACGCGCAGCATCACGCAACAGCTTGCGCTCGACCTACAACGCCATAATGCACAATACCAGCCTGTCGCCATTGACGAGTTCCAGAATGCCCACGACCGCTTCCTCTGCATCGACGACACGGTCTATCATATCGGGGCTTCGCTGAAGGATTTGGGAAAGAAATGGTTCGCTTTCAGTAGAATGGAGATAGATGCTGATGCGCTGCAAGCGAGAATGTGAAAGGAATGGCGAGTTGTTTTCCGTGAACACGCAAGGGGAGGGGCGAAATTCTTTTTCAACAGACAGGCTTCAGAAAGCATGTCATCCCCGCGTTGGATGGTGCGAAGGCGGGGATCTATGCTTTCTGGGGCCGTCAAGAAAACGTTCACCCTTCTATGCGGGTTCTATGTGCCTTCTATATGCCTTCTATGTGGGTAGTATGTGCCTAGTATATGACAGTACCCTTAGCCTCATGTCTTGGCCGCGGTCAGCGTGACCACCATCCCGGACAAAGGCTTCGGCGGGGCGCGGAACACCTTGACTGGGATTTGGGATGGTGAGGCTAAAATGACGGTGGTGGAAACACCCAAATATAGGACTGCAACCTTACAATCTTTCATGATTTTCAAAATAACGAAGTCTTGTAACAACTGTAATAAACACTATCCAAAACCAAAAACATCACCATATCCATTTTCTATAGCATTCATAATCGTACACTCGTCATCAGGAGCTTCCTCTACAACCGAGAACGAGACTGCCTTTGCTATTTTCTTT
>JBGYWU010000110.1:0-5104 GCA_041842265.1 Candidatus Limimorpha sp.
ACGGACATTATGATGAATTTGCCAACGGTGCGCTTATCATCAAGCGGATGAAATCGGAGTTGGGCGGCAAACTCATTTTGCTCGACAACGGCGACAACCTGCAAGGCACCGTGTTCCAGTATTGCTCCAACCATGCCCCAGAGCATCCCAATCTCGTATCGGAAGTGCTCAACTTCTTCCCCTACGATGCGGTAGGCGTGGGCAATCACGATATTGAAGCGGGCCGCGAAGTGTTCGACAAGCTCTATTCCGAGGCAAATATGCCGGTGGTTTGCGCCAATGTCATCGACGAAACCACCGGCGAGCCCTATTTCACACCTTATGTTGTCTTGAGGCGCAACGGCTTCAAAATTGCCGTACTCGGTCTGCTTACGCCCTACGTCGTTACATGGGTGCCCGAGCGCCTGCGCCCCGGGTTGCGCTTCGACAACTTAGAGGATGCCGCCTCCAAATGGCTGAAAACCATACAAGAAAAAGAGCATCCCGACCTGATGATAGGTTTGTTCCATTCGGGCTATGAGCCTCAAGTGCAACATTTGTCCACCGACCATCCTCTTGGGCGCGAGAATGCCGTCAAATGGGTGGCCGAGAACATCGCCGGTTTCGACATCATTTTCTGCGGCCACGACCATCGCGCGAAAGCCGCGAAACTGACCAACAGCGACGGAGACCCTGTTTACGTGCTCAATTCAGGCTGCCGCGCCCAAAGCCTAGCCAAGGC
The DNA here is from genome assembly GCA_041842265.1 of Candidatus Limimorpha sp. Classification (GTDB taxonomy): domain Bacteria; phylum Bacteroidota; class Bacteroidia; order Bacteroidales; family F082; genus Limimorpha. Next base: position 722 of record JBGYWU010000110.1, read on the forward strand.
CGAAATATCCCTCAAAAAAGGACAAAAACCACTTGTCAGCGTTGAACTTTTGCCCATCGATGGTGAAGAAAAAGACGAGGCTTTCCTCGCCATGCTGCAACCCTATCTTGACAGAGCCGAAGAATACCGCGAACGCAAGGTGGGCACACTGCCCGTGACCATACATTCCGACGACGCCCTCAACGGGCCCTGTCTCTGGGTCGACGAAATCCATCGCTGCCAACTGGAGACCGTCGAAGCCGAAGGCATTCATGCCGACATCTCAATGGCCGCTCCGCTCGGCAACGGCATGACAATTGAAGCCGGTATGCTGAAAGTCGCCGATTTCTTCACCTGGTATCCTTTTGAGAACTCTCTAACAGTCATGGCTTTAACGGGGAAAGAAGTGAAAGACTACTTAGAATATGCCTATGAGATGAAGAACCCCATCTACAACTTTGACTCTGGCGCAGGACTTCTCTACGAAGTCATCGAAAAGAACCCCAAGGGCGGACGCATCAACATCCTCTGCCTGGCCGACGGTATACCCTTCAACATGGAAAAGACCTACAACGTGGTGATGAACTCCTACCGCTCGATGGGTGGCGGCAACCACCTGATGAACGGCCTCGGTTGGGCGCAGGAAGAGATAAAAGACCGCGTTGTATGGCAAAGCGACCGTGATCTGCGCTCAATCTTCATCGACTGGGCAGCAAAAAAAGGCATGCTCAACACCGTTCCGTTGAACTGCTGGAAGATAATAGGATAGATACAACAACCATGAGAGAAGAGTTTTTATATTACCTTTGGGAAAACCGTCAGCTGCAAGAAACTTTACAAACCATTGACGGTGAAGTAATTGAAGTGGTTGCGACAGGCTCCCGAAACACCAATTCCGGTCCCGACTTTCTGGAGGCGAAAATCCGAATCGGCGACAAACTTTGGGCAGGCCACGTGGAAATTCATGTGAAAACCACAGATTGGAGCCGCCACGGACACCAAACCGACAAAGCCTATCAAAACGTAATCCTTCACGTAGTGTACGAAAACGACGCCAAGTTGAACAACATCCCGACAGTGCAATTGAAAGGTCATTTTGACGAGTCGCTTTTTGCTCATTATCAAAAATTCATATCTTCCAAGAATTGGATTGCCTGCGAAAAGAGCATTGCCCACGTGCCTGTTTTCACTCGCCTTTCATGGCTCGACCGCATGGCTGTCGAACGCTTAGAGAACAAGTCGGAAACTGTCAACAAACGACTGGAAGCCAACCGATTCGACTGGGAGGATACGCTCTACAAACTGCTGATGCGCCATTTCGGTCTGAAAGTCAACAATGAGGCCTTTGAAACCTTATCAAACATACTATCGTTCAAAACCTTGCTCAAACATGCCGACAACCTCTTGCAGGTGGAAGCCATGCTGATGGGTTGCGCCGGTTTCCTCGAAGCGGACTTCATGGAAGATTATCCCAACCTATTGAAGCGCGAGTTCAATGCGATGAAAGCCAAATTCAATCTTGTCGCCATGTCGGCCGAGCGATGGAAATTCTTGCGCATGCGGCCTGGCAACTTTCCCACCGTCCGTCTGGCTCAAATGGCCCAACTCATCCACAAAAACGGCTGTCTGTTCTCCAAAATCAAGGCCGCGGAAAACACGGCTGAAACCAAAGCCTTGTTTGATGTGGCGGCCTCGGAATACTGGGAAACGCATTATCGGTTTGAGGTGAAGTCTGAGGCAAAACCGAAACATTTGGGCAGTGTTGCTGTTGATGTAATACTAATCAACGCCGTTGTCCCCTTGCTGTTTTGCTACGGCAAACTGCGCAAAGACGAATCCGTTTGTGCAGCGGCCATGCAGCTTCTGGAAGAAATCGAAGCCGAGGACAATGCCGTCATACGCCATTTTGCACAATGCGGCATCACAGCGCAACACGCCATGCAGACTCAAGCTTTGCTGCACCTTTTCAATATGTATTGCAAGCGGAAACGGTGTCTCGAATGCCGGATTGGAAATGTGCTATTGAGGTAGAGACTGTGTGTACAACCCCTCTACAAAGTCAATCATTTTCATCCAAGAAAAAAATCTTCTCCACCGGTTTCCCGAACACCCGCGCCATTTTCAAAGCCAAGACCGTAGAGGGCACATTGCGTCCTGATTCTATGGCGTTTATCGATTGACGGCTGACCCCGATACATTTGGCCAATTCTTCCTGTGTAAGGTCCATTTCGGCTCGCGCCACTTTCAAACGGTTTTTCATTGTGCACCTCCTTTGTTGAAACGGTGCAATTCAATTCTAAACTTGATGATGAATAGAATGAGAAAGACGAAGAACACCAAAAAAGGCACATAAAGATAAGAGAGTCCATAAATGAGCAAGGTTGCGATGATAAAAAGTGCCGACGTAACATAGGTCACCCAAATGAGGCTTTGGGCGCGGATATAGTGAACGAACTCGTCCTCGGCTTTCTCTTTTGAAAAGCCGACAAATAACAATTCAATGGTCAGCAGAGGCATGGCGATGGAGAGAATGCCCGTTCGAGCCATGCGGAAGAAACCGCTTTCGTTGTCATCATCAAACAAGACATCAAAATACAACGAAGGCATTTTGAAACTCAGATTCGGATGCCAAATACGACAGACAACAAACGCCGCCACCGCCGCGATGGACAGCACCCATCCAATCACTCTGAACTGATGGGGAAACAAATAGTTTTTCTTCATAGTACTTAGTTTTTATAGTTTGACACCACAAAAGTATAAATAACTTTCCAATTAGACAGGTTAATTTGTTATTATTTTACAAAAAAAACACATTTTCACAATAAAGTCTATAATGCTCAAAAGAAATGATTGTCGACAACGACTTGAACCGCAGCATCTTTTATATAGAAAGTACTTTCAATTTCAAGATTGGCAATAATGGTGTTCATTCCAAAAATTTCCTGTATCTCGCCCATTCTTCCTGAATGCCCGTATCATACTCTCCCATAAAAAACTCCGCCTGACAGTTTTCCCGAAATGGAGTCCAATTCCCACAAATAACACCATCTTGTGCAATAATAGGCTGGAAAATGCCTGTGTTGTTGTGGGCCTTGTGCTTGTGGTCGGGTGGCAGCACAATGTCGCGGCTTTTGTAACTGATCAGGTATTCGTCGTAGGGAGGGATCAAGAGGTATTTCCCCTTTCGGAACCCCCGTGTACGACAATCCTCAGTCAAATACAACTCCCGGCCTTTCCAACTTTCCTTGTGAAAGAAGTCGCCCAAGAGTTCCATGCCTCTCCGGCAATCGCCCACATTCAACCCCGACCACCAAACGAAATCCTCAAGCGTAGCGGGTTGGCGACTCTGGAAGTACTTGCGCGTGAACATCATCAAGGCTTCATCAAAGTCAATCTTGGCCTTGGGCTTCACCTTATTAGAAGTGAGCGCGTATGTAGCCTTCATGGGCAACAACTCTCCGCTACAAATCGTACCCGACATTTCGGCCATTCGGATATGGTACGACAGCCGATGTTCGTCCAAGCGGATGTCCTTTTCCGCCAGAGCATGAACGAAATCTTCTTTTGTAGCACTCCCCTTGTCGGCAGCGGTTTGGGCAAGGATTTCCCGAATGCTATCCATCTCCTCGTCCGAAATGCTGATTTTGCTGCTTTTCATCCAGCCCTTGGTCACCGCCATGGCCTTGGGGGCACAAAGTTGAAGTAAAGTCCAATAGTCCTCTGCGGACACAAGTTGCCAGGTACCGCGCATAAGGTGCATACGGATGATTTGCCCGCTGTCGAAAGCCTTCTTAAAGGCTTTGGCCGATGGTTTGCCGGTCCGCATGGCCACAGCCCACCGCACCATGCGGTATTCCTGAGCCTGCATGGCACCCATATAGCCGACCACCTCGGTCGGATCGCCCAACTGAGGACAGATGAGCTGTTGGTTGAGAAGTCGAAGGGCGACTGGATTCATCTACTGATTCTGATTTCCGCGCAAAGATACGCATTTCCTTCCACTAAAAACCACAATAATATGGACAACAATCAAATCAAACGGCCCAAAACGCGCACCTCGAACTGAAACCGGGGGAAATAATAAATCCGTATCTTTGCGCCATAATATTCAAGCATCGTGGCAAGCATTTCGAACCAACCATATAAGAGTGATGCCCACATCAACGCGATAGTCAATACTTTGCGTGATGGTGGGCATTTGCTTTGTTCCAACTTGACAGCCTCATCGAAGGCCTTCGTTGTGGAAGAAGCCTTCCGCCAAAAGGGCGGTCAGCACCTTATCGTTTGCGCCGACAAGGAAGATGCGGCATATTTTTACAACGACCTCGAAAGTCTCCTTGGAGAACGCGGCATGGACTACAGCAAAAAGCAGGTCCTCTTCTACCCCACTTCCTACAAACG
>JBGYWU010000111.1:0-5345 GCA_041842265.1 Candidatus Limimorpha sp.
CCGGGCAAGACTACGGATGAAGGAGACTGGCTGCACTACGATGACGGGGAAAACCTCAATGCCGTAGGACTGCAATCCGGAGGCAGCTTCTACTGGGGTGTCATGTTTCCGAGCGGCATGTTGTCACAGTATGAGCACCATCAACTGACCAAAGTGGCCATGTTCGACTATGCGGCACACACGGGGAGTATCAGTCTTTACCAAGGCGGCGGCAACGCCCCGGGAACGCTGGTCCATACACAAGGATATGTCACCAACGGGACCGGACAATACACCGAATATCCACTCGAAACGCCGATACCCTTGGATATCACCAGAAACCTCTGGATCGTCATGCACAACCACGACGGACAATATGTCGCCTCATGCGGCGCCAACACGGGAAACCCCAACGGACGATGGATCTCCATCAACGGAACGGAATGGATAGACATGGCTTCGGCGGGGCTGGACTACACATGGAATCTTCGCGCCTATGTCGAAGAGGGTGATGTGCCGCAACCCGAGTCGGGCGTGCTCGGTGTCTTCGTCTTCCGCAACGGAGGGCTGCTCACCCCGGAACCGGTTACCGACTCCGCCTACACCGACATCGCACCCGAAGCGGGTATCCATCTCTACTGCATCAGGGTGGTGTACGGCAACGCGGAATACGGCAGCACCGATACGGCATGGTATGCCATGGGCTGCCCGCAATGTGTCGAAGTGGAAATCCAAACGGAAGGCATCGACGACATCCACGAAAACGACATCCGCGTCTTCCCCAATCCGACAAAAGGAAAACTGAACATCATGGCGAAAGGCTTGAAGCACATACGCATCGTCAACACCATCGGGCAGGTGATGTACGACCGAAATGAAACAACCGACGGATTGGAATTAGACATGGGCGGGTGCCCCTCAGGTGTCTATACCGTCGTCATCACCACAAACGACGGGACGTCGACGCACCGTGTCGTTTTCCTGAGATAGGATCGAACCGGTCAACGACGGAGTCAATATACCGGAAAGACATAAGCTTTTCTCCGTACAAAATTCCCGAAGCTTTGCGTTTCGGGAATTTTTTCTACCTTTGCAAAAAAACGGCCATGAAAATAATACACATCGCCCTAATGGTCATTCTTACGGGTGGCAGGTTGGCGGCTCAGGAAGTCCGTTTTGAGTTACCCGACAGTCTATCCCTATTATTGCAGGAAAACGACAAAGCCGACATGAACAGGGTGGAAGTACTTGACATCGTGACAAACGCCCTGTTCGACCAAAGGCGATTCACAGAAGCTCAACCTTATATCAATGAGTTGGTGGAGCTTTCCTCCATCCTGAACGACAACTACCTGAATGCTTTGTGCGATTATTACAGGGGAAGACTTTTGTTTTGCACGTCCAAATACAAAGAGTCGCTCGCTTATCTGCTGAAAGCGGAAAAAACCTATGACCTTTTGCGCAAGAACGAGAAGACATTAAGGCTCGGCATGAGAATCTACAATCTGTTGGCGGGATGCTACGCTCAAAGCAGAATGTTTCCGGAATACTACCAATACATCCGGAATGCCATGGAAATCAACAAGGAACTGAAGGACAAGAGGGCGGACTATATTTTGAAACTCAATTACATTCATTCGATTGGATTGTTGGAAGACTTCTCCGAAGCCATTTCGTTGTACAAAGATTTGCTGACGGAATCAACCTTTATCAGCAATAAAGCCAAATACACCATCTTCAACAACATTGCAGAATGCTATTGTCAATTGCGCATATACGATTCGGCTTTCCTGTACTACGATTCAACCGCCTTGACGACATCATCGGTTCAAGATGTGATACGGGTGCTGAACGGGAAAGCAAAAGTATGCAACGCCACCGGCAAATATCGGGAAGCCATCCATCATGCTGAAAAATGTTTGGACACGCTACGGCTTGACGGTAGCGAAGAGCCCACATCCCATACATTGAATATCTTGGCGTATGCCTATCACAAGCTGTCGGAAAACGACACCGCCTTAGTGCTCGTCGACAAAGGCATTGCCAAAGCGCGGGAAAATTCTTTCCTTTGGGATGAAAAGGAGGGAATGTCGGTAAAGAACGATATTCTGTATGATTTGGGACGGTATCGGGAAGCCGTGGAAAACCTGAAACTTACCAACATGCTGGATGACAGCCTGAAAGAAACGACCAAGATGAACCTGTTCGAACAACTACACCTCCAATACCGGTTCAAGGAAGCGGAAGCCCAATTGGAACACGAACGGGAGATGGACAAAATGACACAAGTCAAGAAAAGGCTGACACTTTACCTTGTCATCGTCATTTTGGCGATCCTCATAATAATCGTCTTGCTGTTATTGAAGAGGAAAAACATCTTGTTAAGGGCCAGAAAGATAAAAAGCGACATGCTTGCCGATGAGCTTGACAAAAAGAGAAGGGAGCTGACCTCCAACCTGCTCGTCCAAACGGAAAAGAACAATGCGCTGAAAGGCATTATTGAAGACTTGTCGAAAGTAAACGGCAAAGACGAGCTCTCCCGTAAGGTGTTGCTCTCTTCCGTCAAACGCCTGAGACAGCATCTCGACAACAACACTTTCAAGGAATTCGACTGTCATTTCGTTGAGGTACACCCCAAATTCTACGACAACCTGCTTTCCGACTTCCCGGAACTCACCCGAAACGAATTGCGTTTGTGCGCCTACATCAAGATGAAACTCAGCAGCAAGGAAATCGCCACCATCAACAACATCACCGTCAACGGGGTAATAATGGCACGCAAACGGCTGCGTAAAAAACTGAAAATAAACGACACGGACAAGACCTTCACCACATTTTTGGCGAGGTATTGACCTTAAGAATCCGTTTTCGAATCTTGGCAACCACAGGCTGGCCAATGGGCTCCCAATCTGAAGCAAACCCATCACAGATATAGTGAACACATACGCATCTTCGTCGGCCACAACCCGTACAAGCAAGTCTTCATCAAATACGAATTTCGTTGGGGTAAGCATTGACGCAGTGTGAAAGACTACCAGCGTTTCAAGAAAAGGAAATAACGTTTTTTCGACTGAAATTTATCCCGTTTTTCACACCCAATTCGATTTTTTTCCTATTTTAGCCGATTCTTTGTGAAAAACTTTCTAAGCAATATGAGCACCAATTTTGACCCCCGCGCCAATTACGAACTGACCAAACAACAAGCTGGTTATGTAGAGCGCAAGAAAGCCTCCCAGGAAGACTATGACCGCATAGGGTTCATGTCGGGACTGGAAGTGCACCAGCAAATCAAGACGAAAGAGAAGTTGTTTTGCCACTGTCCCGCCCGGCAATTCAACAAGTTTGAGGACTATGATGCCGAACTGATCCGCCACATGCGTCCCACCCTCTCCGAGCTGGGCGAATACGACGGCACGGCTCTGATGGAGTTCAAAACAAAGAAGGAAATCGTCTATCGCATCAAAAACGGCACTGCATGCACCTACGACATCGACGACACCCCGCCCTTCCCCATCAACCGCGAGGCACTTTACAACGCTATCATCATCGCACTGCGCTCCAACCTGAACATCGTGGGCGAGGTGCACATCACCCGTAAGCAATACCTGGACGGCTCCATCCCGACGGGCTTCCAACGTACCGCTATCGTGGGCGTGGAAGGCATGCTCAAACTACCAAAGAAAAACATCCGCCTGATTCAATTGAGTATCGAAGAGGACGCCTGCCGCGAAATCAGCGACGTGGGTCATCGCCGTGTCTATCAGACCGATCGTCTGGGCATGCCGTTGATTGAGACCGTTACCTACCCCGACTGCCAAAACCCCGATGAACTGCGCGAAACTTGCGAATACATCCGTTTCTTGGGGCGCAGCACGGGCCTTGTCCGCACAGGCATGGGGGCCGGCCGTCAGGATGTCAACGTGAGCTGCAAGGGCGGCACACGTGTCGAATTGAAAGGCGTGCAACATGCCAAGTGGATTCCCGAGCTTTCACACAATGAGTGCTTCCGCCAATGGTCGCTGGTGCAGCTGCAAGAAAGGCTGAACCGAGACCTCGGCAAGGAAGGCTGGCATGTGGAAGTGGCCGACGTGTCGTTCCCCACCGACTACATGCCTATCCTCGACAACAAAGCCAGGGGCGGTGCCCTGAAACTCGTCAAGTTGCCAAAGTTCCGTGGCGTGCTCTCGCATTTCACCCAGCCCGGAAAGATGTTCGCTGATGAGATTGCCGACCGTCTGAAAGTCATCGCCTGCCTCGAACGTCCCAACATGCTCCATGATGAGATGTTGGAACCCGTGCTGAGTGCTTCACAATGGCATAAGTTGGGCAAGCGTGTCCATGTCACTGACGAGGATGCCCTCATCCTTGTTTGGGGGCAGCAGTACGACATGCCCACCGCCATCGAGACCATCGAAAAGCGTTGCCTCATGGCCTTTGACGGCGTGCCGAAAGAAACCCGCAAAGCCGTTTGCAATGGCATCACCATTTTCGAGCGCGTGTTGCCCGGTGCCGACCGCATGTATCCCGACACCGACTCGGCTCCCATCCCACTCGACCCGGCCTTCATCAAGGCCCTGCGTGCAGAGATGCCCACCGAAATCATCGAACGATACTACAAGCTAAAGGAGTGGAATGTGCCAGAAGACTGCTTCAGATACATCTTTGCCAAGAACTGGTTTCCCATCATGGCAGAAATTGTAGAGAAACTTGGCGTTGACGGCCGCACCCTCGGTCGTTTTGTCGGAATGAGGCTCAAACACCTCTTGGGCAAGAACCCCGCATCGAAGTTCAACGATGAGACTTTGTACAAGCTCTTCGCCTTCCTAAAGGAACAAGACTTGGACTGCCGTCTGGCATGGAATATGGCACCAGCCTTGGTTGAGAACACTTCCATGGGTATGGAACAGGTATTAGACAAAATTGGCTTTAAGCGTTGCGCCAAGGATGACCTGCTCACCAAACTCGACAACCTTTGCGCCGACTTTGCGCCAAAGAAAAAGTCGTGCACCGACCTCGACCGCATGAACTGGATTATGGGCCAGATGAAGGAAGCCATGGGCAACATTGAAATGAAAGAATTGGCCAACAACATCAAATAGCGGTTCTTCACATTAACATTACAAAACCGCCGCATGAGATATTTCGGTCTTGTGCGGCGGTTGCTTCTTGTAGCTCTGATTATCATTTTTTCTTGCATTTTTGAAAAATTAGTATATTTGCCACGAAAAACATCCAAAAAAAATAATGCCATGAAGAAAAATCTACTCATCATTGCTTTGTGTGGACTTGCGCAACTGATCCATGCTCAAACATGGATCAACCTTGGCAGCCCTGCTCCAAAAGAAATCAGTGCGACAGTCACTGAA
>JBGYWU010000112.1:0-2746 GCA_041842265.1 Candidatus Limimorpha sp.
GCCGTTACCGACGACATCGCCTGCAATGTGCTTGAAGAGATTGCCCGCACTTCACCAGCCGAAATTCAGCAGCAGATGCGCGACAACATCCAATGGATTCGTGGCGCACAAGAAAACCACCTCGTCGTCGGATCTCAAGCCCGTATCCTCTATGCTGACTGCGAAGGCCGCACCAAGATTGCCGCCGAGTTCAACAAGGCCCTCGCCGACGGCCGCTTGAGCGGTCCCGTCGTGCTTGGCCGTGACCACCACGATGTGTCCGGCACCGACAGCCCATTCCGCGAGACCTCCAACATTTACGATGGTTCCCAGTTCACCGCGGACATGGCCGTGCAGAACGTCATCGGCGACGGTTTCCGTGGAGCCACCTGGGTGAGCATCCACAACGGCGGCGGCGTGGGTTGGGGAGAAGTCATCAACGGCGGTTTCGGCATGGTGCTTGACGGCAGCGCCGATGCTGACCGCAGACTTCACTGCATGTTGCACTGGGACGTGAACAACGGCATTGCCCGCCGCAACTGGGCCCGCAACGAAGGCGCCACCTTCGCCATCCGCCGCGCCATGGAACGTGAGCAGAGGCTGAAGGTTACGATGCCAAACTTGGTGGACGACAGCATTTTGGAAAATCTGTTCTGATTGAACTGGACGTTTGTAGAGACGCGGCGTGCCGCGTCTCTACATTTTTTTGTTTGAGCTGTAACCATTTTTGGTTATTATTATTATTGCAGCATGATACATACGTATGAATGTACGAACAGTATTTGGCAAAACATCACATCCCTTTTGGGGCAGTGCTTGACCGCATTAGGGCAAAAGAGCATTTGACCCAGCGTGAATTAGCTTCGCGTTCTGAAATACCCAATCAGAGAATCAACGACTTCATCGCCAACCGCAGAAAAATCTCCGAAGAACTCTCTCAAGTTGGAGAAAGCATTTGGCATTGATTATCAATGCTTTTTCTACCAAATTCAAACAAATCATGAAATCTATGCCGCCACAAATCGTATAGGAAAGACAAATACCTGACACGACAAAAAACAGAAAAACCCTGTTTTGGGATACCGATTTCGATACCCTTGACTGGCAAAGCAATTCTGAATGGATCATTCAAAGGGTTTTTGAATACGGTACCGAAAGAGAAATCAAAGAGGCCTTTCTGTTTATTTCAAAGACAGGATTATCAACATTTTGCACAATATCCAAGACTCTTGGAATAAGGAAAACAGAGAAAACAACATGAGAAAATATTTTGGCCTTGAGATTGAGGACTAACACAGCGTCGCCAATCTCTCTTCCTGCGAAATTTCTCAGGTTTCTATCTACAAGGCAAGCATAACGCATCGTGTTTCATTAAGTCGGCGGACATAATATCGCGCCAAACGGAAGCGGCATAAATACAACAATATTGAATTACAAAATATACGAGTGTCTTTTTCTTTTTCGCTGAAATGTTGTATCTTTGCCGTCCCAATCAATTTCGTCTAAAATAGTACAAAATAATGAAAAAAGAAGTCAAATTCAGCCTCGTTTATCGCGACATGTGGCAGTCGTCAGGCAAATATGTGCCACGCAAGGACCAACTGGAGCAAATTGCCCCCTTAATCATCGACAAGGGTTGCTTCGACCGCGTGGAGACCAACGGTGGCGCCGCCGAACAGGTCAACCTGCTCTACGGCGAGAACCCAAACCCATCTGTCCGCGCTTTCACGGCGGCGTTGCACAAGGGCGGCATTGAGTGCCACATGCTCGACCGTGCCCTCAACGCATTGAGGATGAACCCTGTGCCCGCCGACGTGGGCCAACTGATGTACAAAGTAAAGAAAGCCCAAGGTGTTGACATCACCCGTATTTTCTGCGGACTGAACGACGTGCGCAACATCATCCCTTCCATACAATGGGCCAACGAAGCAGGCATGATTTCGCAAGCCGCCATGAGCATCACCTATTCGCAGGTGCATACAGCGGAGTATTATATCAAGATGTCCGATGAGCTGATTGCCGCCGGCGCCAAGGAAATCTGCCTGAAAGACATGGCCGGCGTGGGCCGTCCCGCCTCGTTGGGCAAAATCGTGAACCACATCAAGACACAACACCCCGAAATCATGGTGCAATACCACGGTCATACGGGGCCGGGGCTCTCGATGGCCTCGATGCTTGAGGTATGCAAAGCCGGTTGCGACTACCTCGATGTGGCCATGGAGCCGCTGTCGTGGGGTACCGTCCACCCCGACGTCATCTCCGTCGTAGCCATGCTGAAAGATGCCGGTTTCCTCGTCAAGGACATCAACATGAAGGCTTACATGGCTGCCCGCAGCATGACACAGAGCTTCATGGACGACTTCCTGGGCTATTGGATTGACCCTCGCAACCGCTACCTCAACTCGTTGCTGCTGGGCAGCGGCCTGCCAGGAGGCATGTTCGGATCGTTGATGGCTGACCTGAAGGGTGTCCATGCGGCCATCAACATGAATCGCGAGAAGAAAGGCCTTTCCGCCCTTAGCGAAGACGAGCTCCTTGTAGAACTCTTTGACGAGGTGCAGAACATCTGGCCCAAACTCGGCAACCCGCCTTTGGTGACTCCTTTCAGCCAATACACCAAGAACATCGCCTTGATGAACCTCTATGCGCTCAGCCAAGACCAGTCCCGCTACGAAAACAGCATCGACCCCGCCGCGTGGAACATGATACTTGGCAAGGCCGGCAAGCTGCCGGGTACCCTATCCCCTGAAATCGTGGAGCTGGCCAA
>JBGYWU010000113.1:0-9407 GCA_041842265.1 Candidatus Limimorpha sp.
ATGCGAGAAAGAGCATGACGGGGGATTGAGCCATCGGCACATCGGCGACCCGCTATGGCCTGAACGGCATTCCTTGGCGAAGCTGGAGAAACAAAGGAACCGCTCGCCGCGTGAGTTCAGCGCATTGTACCAGCAGCGTCCCGTCATCGAGGGCGGTAACATCGTCAAGCGTGATTGGTTCGGCAAGATTACCCCTGCCGACTTCAAGGCGTTGCGGTTTGAGGAACCCATCCACTTCTACCTTGACACCGCCTACGAGGAACGCAAGGTAAAGAGCGACAACGACCCCAGCGGCATCCTTGCGGCCTGCCGCATCGGTACGCTGATTTACCTGACCCATGCGATGAAGGTTTACAAGGAAATGCCTGACTTGCTTCGATTCCTCCCTGAATACATACGGGCGCAGGGCGGGAACGGTGAGAGCAAGCTCCATGTGGAGCCGAAGGCCAACGGAAAGAGCGTGGTGCAGATGTTGAAGGCTGTCTCGACCCTGAATGTGAAGGAAACGGAGTCGCCCAGCGATTCCAAGGAAACGAGGTTGAAGGTGGTTTCGCCCCGCATCGAGTGCGGCCGCGTGGTGCTGGTCGAAGGTGGCTGGAACGATGACTTTTTGGATGAGGTTTGCGGCTTCCCAGCCTTGGAGCATGACGAGTTCGTGGATATTCTCGGATATGCGATAAACGACCTCTACGAGGATGATGACGATATAGATTACGACAATGTTAAGTTATTTTAAAATTTCAATATCATGGTTTTATTCGATTTATTCCGCAATTACTTGAACGCCCTGATTGGCAAGAATCAGGAGTTTGAGAAACTATTGGCCGCAAAGGACATCACGGCGGTCAAGGAGAAAATGACTTCAAGGGTGGACGATGTGTTGAAGGCTCTCAAGGAGTATGACACCAACTCCCACGACATTATGAAACGCCCCGACAAGGAAATCACCGACAAGAAGGGCAATTTCGTGAAGTTTGAGCCTACATGGAAACTGCCCATTCCCTATCCCGTTTTCATCAACGAGATTGCGCTGGTCTTCATCTATGGGCGACCCGTGAAGTGGACGCAGCTTTCGGAGGGTACGGACAACGCCTTCAAGGCTTACATCGACTTCATCAAGGATTCGCATTTCAACAGCAAGATTCGCCAATGCAAGCGGCTGGCCGGTGCCGAGACTGAATCCGCCATGCTGTTCAGGTGCTATCGGGATGAGGATAACAAGGCCGCTTGCCAAATCAGGGTACTTGCACGGAGCAAGGGCGATGAGATTTACACGATGTTCGACCAATACGAGAACCTGATTGCCTTCGCCTGGGGCTACTACCTCAAGGATGATGCCGAGGGCGTGACCTACCACTTCGATGTGTTCACAAAGACTGCCATCTACCACTGCACAAAGAAGTCATTGGGCTGGGACGTGGTGGTCGAGCCTAATTTCGTTGGCAAGATTCCCGTCATTTATTTCCGTCAGGAAAAGGAATGGGATGGCGTTGAGAAACTGATTGACCGTGAGGAAAACATCGCTTCAGGCACCGCCGACACCAACGACTACTTTGCCGACCCGATTTCAATCATGTCATCGGAAATCATCAAGAATATGCCCGAAAAGAAGGAAAAGGGCAAGCTGTTGGTGACGAACGACAAGGATGGCGTGGATAAGGCGGCGAAATACCTGACATGGGACAGCGCGCCTGAATCCAAGAAACAAGAATTGGAGTGGTTGCAGACCAATATCCTGCAAAAGTCCTTCACCCCGAACATCACCACCGACAGCCTGAAAGCCCTTTCGCAGTTGTCGGCAAAGGCGTTGAAAACGGTGATGATGCTGGCCGACATCAAGGCATCGAAGCGCAAGGAAAGCCACGATGAGATGATGGACAGAACCGCCTCGCTCGTTACCGCCATCATCGGCGGCGTGCTGGATGTGTCGCTGAAGTCGGAATGTGACAAGCTGGTTGTCGGCCATGAGTTCCAGGAGCCTTTCGGTGACGATGTGACCAATGACCTTAACAACATCATCAGTGCCGTGGATGCGGGCTTGATGTCAACCGACACGGGCGTTGAGCTTAACCCGCTAATCAAAGACCCGCAACGCGAGATGGAGCGGCTGGCCGCAGAGAAAGAGGAGCGGATGAAACAGCAGCAGTCCATCTTCGGCAACGGCAACGATGAAGGCGGCGCGGCCTCGTTTGACGATGACAAAGAAGAATCAAAAATGATTGAGTGATGGCAAAGAACCAAGGCATCGACCCCAAAGCCGCCACGGCCGCAAGGATAAAGCGGACGGAGGCATACGCCGAAAAGGTGAGGCTGTTGTTCGCGCAGACCGTGAACGACATCCTCGCCATGAATAAGACCATGCCGAAATTGGATGACGGCGTGATGTTCTCGTTTGACGGTGAAAGCCTGAAAAAGCAAAAGGAGGTCGAGGCCTTGCTTCGCCGCCTGCATTCGGCGGTGACGATGGCCATTCGTGAGGGCGTGAGCCTTGAATGGGCTGAGGCCAATGCCGAGGCCGACAAACTCATCAAGTCGGTGTTCGGTCAGGCCGTGCTGGATAGCCCTGAATTTACGGCATGGACACAGCGCAACACCGCCGCCCGTGACGCTTTCCTTGCAAGGTCGGAAAAGGGCTTGAACCTCTCCGATAGGGTTTGGAAGTCGGTCAGGCAGTTGCGGGATGAAATGGAGGTCGCAATGACAGTGAGCATGGGCGAGGGTAAGTCGGCCAGCGCAATGTCGAGGGAGGTCAGGCAGTACCTCAACGACCCCGATTTGATGTTCAGGCGTTTCCGCTATAAGAAGGGCGAGGATGCCGAGGGCAACCCCATTTATGGCCGCAAATGGAAAAAGCGGGTGAAGGATGAGGCCACGGGCAAATACAAGTGGATTGACTACGACCGCGATTCATACAAGACGGGCGCGGGTGTCTATAAGTCGTCAGCAAAGAACGCCATGCGACTGACCCGTACCGAGACCAATATCGCCTACCGCCGTGCCGACCATGAGCGTTGGCAGCAGATGGACTTTGTGCTGGGTCAGCGGGTGCAGTTGTCAAAGAACCACCCAAGGCCTGACATTTGCGACAAGCTGCAAGGCGACTACCCAAAAGAGTTCGTTTTCGATGGCTGGCATCCTCAATGCTTTTGCTTCGTGACCCCTATCTTGGTGGATGAGGAGGAAATGGCCAAGGTGAACGAGGCCTTTTTGAAGGGCGAAAAGTACATCCCCAAGGGTAAGAAGGTGACGGAGTACCCCGACAGCTTCAAGGATTGGGTCAGGGAACACGCGGAGGATATTGCGGATGCCCGTGATAGAGGGACGGAACCCTACTTTATTCGCAATAACGCGGGTGTGATTGATGAAATACTCAACCCGCAACCAAAAGAGCTGTCAATCGCCGAAAAAGCGGCCTTGCGCCATGCCGCCCGTACACCCGAGCAACGCGAGGCCATTATTCGTGAGTACAACGAGAGGAAAGCCACCCGCAAATATGGTGAACGCATTTTGGGCTATATGGATGGCATTTCGGATGTCGATACCACGGCCTTGCGTACTGCCCTGAAGGGTGGCGATATGTCCGCAATAATGGTCGAGGCTCAAAAGTTGAAGGCCATAGGCAAAGAGATTCTTGCCCTTGACAAACTCGATAATCCCATGATGGTAGCCCGTGCGACCTCAAAGGCCGAGGCCATCATCATCAACGATGCAGTCACAAGGACGCTGGCCAAGATGCCGACCGACCTTGATTCCCGCAAGTCGAAACTTGAGTTTGAAATTGATTGGGTTGGCAGAGAGGGCAAGAAACGCTATCCTGGCACCTACAAGTATTCCCAAGATGCCTATAAGAAGGAACTTGCATTCGTCCAAAGAAAGATTGATATTCGTGATGTGACCGATAGTGTGGCCGATGCGCTGGCCTATTCTGTTACCACACACAGCAAGGCATTCAAGGCCATTGCTGACGAAATGAAGGCTATTTTGTCATCCCAGAACATTGACCTTGCAGCGGCCAAGGCCAAGGCTACGGAACTGAATGATAAGTACAACCAACTGAAGGCGAAGTCGCAAAAGGCCGGAAAGATATACAAATCCAAGTCCATTACCCCTGAAACGGTTGCCGACCTGAAAAAGCGGCTTGGCTCCAAGATGCCACGAACCCTGACCGAACTTGAAGATGCTATTGCGAAATATGAAAAGACATCGAAATATGGAGCAACTGCCAAACAACATAAGGCAGAGATTGAGGATTTGATGCGTAAGTTGTTTGATACGCATGACCTTGGAATGAATATCGATGACGATTTGCTGGAGGCAGTTTTGAATTCATGGTTTAAGAACCAATTTGAAGTAGGAATCGGCGGCGGAGCGGTTTATGAGTATGGAAAGACTACGGGGAAAATTGGTGTCAATAATGGAAGGTTGGATGCTGCACATAGATTGTTCGGATTGGGCAAAGACCTTGCAAAAGACCAGCTTTCAAGACATGAGTATGAGAAATACGGCAATTTGCTTGACCATGACATTTTGAGGTCGATAACCCATAATACGGCCACGGGTTATGGAAATGTAGAAGTGAGATTCAAGAAAGATAAGGTCATCGCCACTTGGACTGCTGGCGATTCGCTGGGTTGCACATATCAACCTTCACTTGTTAGCGACCCGCGTTCATGCTCGTTTGATAACCTATACAAAACTCCTAATAGCGGCAATATTCAGACGGATGATTTGGTGAAGTTCAAACGTGACCATATCAGTAGCTACCTTGAATTGCAGTTCCATGGGGATTTGACGGTTGATTGCGTTGAATCCCTGACTTACCCATACGATTTAATGGAAAGCCGCTATTCCAAGCATTTGGCAATAGCCAAAAAATGGAAAGCGGCTGGAGCAAAGATATACTATATTACCAATGGCAAACTTTGTCAGTTGTAGATGGCCGATATTTCAGCCTTTAATTGAGGTGCTTTTTGGAAATATAGTTCCATGATGGATTCCGATTTGAGCGGTGCCCATTTGCCGACATAGGCGGCAATATACGATGCCATGCCCTTTTTGGGGTCGGTTGGCTTAATGAGGTCGTTTCCCTCTTCACAAATCCATTTCTCGGCCAACCAAAGGAGCCTGTGGCCATCGGTTTGCTCAAACGGTGGCAGGGCTTCCCCTTTGTAGAAATGGCAGTATTTCAATAATTGTTGTTCGGTCATATCATTGTTTTTTGTAGAAGCCGCCGAAGCATGGCGTGTCGTGGCGGTACAAGTCCCAGCATTGCGTCTTGATGTCGCATTGGGCGCAAGATGAAAGCTGGTTGCCAGCCATGCGCTGGTATCGGTGGCCTCCGATGGTTATTTCATTGAGTTGCTTCATTCTTTTTCCTGATTAGTTCGCTGATGCGGATGGTGCATCGCTTGTTTTGGAATAGGTCTTTGTCCCTGATTGCGTTTGTGAGGTACTTGTACGAGATATGGATGGCCTCACGGGGTATGGTGTCGAAAATGGCCTTCAGCGACCCGAAATAGAAATCCGATTGGCCGTTGTAGGGTTCATTGAGGTGCAGATGTACGACTTTGGTTTTCATAGTGAGAATTTGGACGCAAAATTACGCCTTATTTTTCGATTGGCGAGCGTGTTTGATAGATTATTCATATTATTGTCAATAAATGTGTCAGGGGCTTTGTTTTCGCCCCTGACACGGATAGTTTGTCATTCGCCCCATAGCTTGCGGGCGATGGCCAAGTTGTTTTCGGCCTCCCTGACGGCTTTGTTGGCGTAGGTGACGGAATAGGAGTGCTGTTTGGGGTACTTGCCCGATTTCAGCCCCTCATGGTATTCCTTGGCCACTTCCAGCTTGTGTTCATAGAACTCGATGGATTCAGGCATTGAGAGGTCGATTTTGTCGGCCATGCGTTCCCAATACTCGGCCTTGGATTCGTGGGCTTCGGCCTTGTGCATTTCCTTGACCGACTTGTCCATAGCCGCCCATGACTTTTTGATGGCGGCGCGGTGCATCCCCTCGGAATGGTGGCCAACGAGGATCGGCTGCCCGAATGGGATGTGCTCAACAGCCTTGCTCGACCGCTCGAAGGCTTCGTCCGACCTTTGCTGTGCCTTGTCGGCCCACTCTTCGTAACGCTCAGCCTTTGCCTTGGCGCGTTCCTGGCTGTTGTAGCCATCGGCGCTGGTGATTGAGTAGTAGAAGAAACCTTCTTTTTCGTAGAGGAAATTCCAAACGATACACTCGTTTTCCTTGCCGTGTTTTGTGGTGAGGATTATGGTTTCCCCTTTTTCGTGCTTTTCGCTGCACTTGGCGACCCATACGTTAGGGCAATACTTTGAATAGGTGTTCATGGTTGAAAAATTTGATTGATTGTTGATTGATTGATTTAGTCCATTTGGTAATAAACGCCAGCCTGCAGGCCGGATGCCTTAAGGCTTTTGGCCGCTGCCTCGGCCATAGCCGTGCGGCGGTTGCCCTGACCGTGCAATTCGATATTGACGAAGTACCATCCTTTCCACATGCGCCCCCATGCCTTTTCAAGCATGGGACGGTTGTATTTGTCAAGGTAGCCTTCAAGGTCTTTTCGGGGCTTGATGCCATCGGGGAGTTTGATGACGGTGGCGAACAATGCCTCCTTGGTGGTGTCGCTGAAAAGGTATTCCCACTTCGTTTTGTCGTTTTGATTGACTTGGATTTTAGCCCTGAACATGATATTTGAGTTTTGTGGGGCGGTGGTTGGCCGCCCCGTTACCTTATTTATTGATTGAGTAATTGGAGGATGAGGTCTTTGTCGAGTTGCCAAAGGTTGATTTCGTGGTCGATTTTATAGGCGATGTACTCCTTTGCGCCCATGATTTCGATGGCCTTTTCGCGGAGTTCGTTGGAGCCGTATTTTTCGGCCTGCTCGATGATGAAGACGGTCATTTCAATCTTTTCGGCCTCAATGTCCTCAAGCCTTGCCTTGGCGGCATAGAGCTGGTTGCACTCGTCAATGAGTTTCCCATTGTGTTCCTCAAGTTCCTTGACCCTGCCTTGGAGGGTGAGGACTTGGGCGTAGTCGTTTCCTGCCTGATGGCACATGGCATTGTAGGCCTTTTGGATGCCGCCGTTCTTTTTCCATTGCTTGCACCACTCGTCTTTGTTGAGGTTGCTGCGGTTGTACTCGGGTTCGATTTCGGTGTGGTAGTAGTCTTCCGTTGGCCTGAAACCCGTCCTGTCGATAAATTCACTGATTAACATGGTTGCGTTGTTTTTTGAGGTTTGACTTTTATTGATTTAGTTGCTTATTAGGTATCGTTTTGACGTGCCAAAAATATGTACTATTTTCAATATGGGCAACCTTTTTTTGATATTTTTTTCATCCAAAACAGCAATTCCACTGAATACCACGGAATTAAAAATGAAAAAAATTTGGTACTTGTTAGGTTACTTTTTGAAAACTTGCGTATTTTTGCCGCTGAATTGGTTTCAAAATTAAATGATTGAATTATGAATGAGAGACTTCGTAAGACCTTATCCGAGCTGTGCAAGGATATGGGATTAACTGACAAGGCATTGGACGAACTCGCTGAAATCGGGTCGCAAGGCCTTACCGCCACCTCAACGGATGAGGAC
This sequence comes from Candidatus Limimorpha sp., assembly GCA_041842265.1. Classification (GTDB taxonomy): domain Bacteria; phylum Bacteroidota; class Bacteroidia; order Bacteroidales; family F082; genus Limimorpha. The sequence continues at coordinate 7,613 of JBGYWU010000113.1, forward strand.
ATCAAGAAAGCTGCGGATTCGCTTGTACCCTACGCCAAGCTGATGCAGGGCGAAATCACAAGGAAGACCAGCAAGCGCAATCAGACCTCAAAGCCCAAGAAAAAGGACGATGGGGATGAGGGTGATGACGATGACGATGACAAAGGCATCGCCGCCATTGTCGCCAAGCAATTAGCCCCGTTCAAGGAGCAGATGGACAAGCTGCAGGCCGAGAACGATGCGCTGAAAGCAGAAAAGGCCAAGGGCGAGCGTGACGCACTCATCGCCGCCGAAGCCAATAAACTTGGAATCCCCGACTACCTTATCAAGCGCATTGCCATCGCCGAAGATGCCGATGTTGCGAAGGAGCTGGCCGCTTTCAAGCAGGACTTGGTGAACAACAACCTGATGCCAAAGGATGCGGCATCGGTGAAGGCAGGTTCCGATGACGAAATGAAGTCCGCGGCAAAGTCGTGGGCTGAAACCCTGCCCGACAAGTAAGGCATCCGTAATTATTCACCCTTTAATTCGCAGTAACAATGCCTATCGAATTTAAGAGAACGACCTACAAGGGTCACACCCCCGAAATTTGGCGTGGTGAGTGCAAGATGCTCCCTGCGGGCTTCAAGCCGAAAAACACCATCACCACGGGTACGGTGCTGAATCGCGGCACGCTGGTCGAGGTGTTTTTCGACACCCTCGAGGCCGCCGTGGTGAAGGTTGCCAAAGTCCTGAACGGCGGCACCGCCTCCAAGCCCCACATTGCGAAGGGTCATCTTTTCGCCGCTGGCGATGTGGTAGCCAAGAATGGCGGGAGCGTGGTGCAGACCGTGAACAGCATCAACACCAGCAATGCCGATTATGACGTGCTGAACCTCTCCGGATCCGTGACGGGACTTTCCGCGGACGATATACTCGTTGAGAGCGAAGCCCCTTTATCAGGCGAAACGACCAAACCTAAGTACACGCCCAACATGATTGTTGGAGCCGTAAAGACCTTTGACGGCAAGGGTCTGCCGACCATCGATGCCGCCTACGAAGCCGTAGTCCTTTATCCCAGCCTGAACTTCCCGCTGTTGGATGATTGGATGAACGGTTGCTGCCTGAAAGCTAACCCGAACATCTTGTTCATTAAACAGTAACGAGCCATGAACGAACAAATCACTTCCCTTTTTGACGAACTGACCCGCAATGTGCAGGTTCGCTTCGACACGGCCACCGAGCTGAACAAGCGTTTGTTTGACAATGTCATCTTCGAGCGTTTCCTTGATTGGGATGTGCCTTCCATCGGCCTGAACTTCGAGGAATTGATTGGTCAGTACAACATCACCATCGCCGCCCCGACCATCGGCACCGATGCCAAGGAGGCCATTCTTGGCACTGAAGGTATGCAGACCATGAAGGAGGCCTTGCTGAACCATGCGCTGACCAAGCCGATGACCATTCAGGACTATCGTAAGGTGCTGGCCATCTTGGATTCCAAGTCGCTGCCCGACAAGGCGAAGACGGAGCAACTCATCAAACTGATGTGGGGCGATGTTTCGACCGTGGTCAGCGGTGTGCTTGGCAAGCTTGACATGATTTTCTTGGGTGCCATGTCCAACGAAGGCAAGTTCACCCTTGATGACACCACCAACCCCGAAGGCGGTGCCCGTGGCCTGATTGACTACAACCAGCCCGCCGAGAACATCGCAACGGCCACAGTCCAATGGATTGACGGCAACATTGATACGGTGGATTGCTTCGATGACATCCAAGGCATCATCGATGCCGCGCAGGACAAGGTCGTTTTCGACCGCATCCTTTGCGCCCCAGC
>JBGYWU010000114.1:0-5302 GCA_041842265.1 Candidatus Limimorpha sp.
GCGCTGCAATTGATTGTCGCCGGCGAGAAGTCGGAAATAATCCTTGAAGAAACTTTTATCCTTTAGCTGCTGATACGCCTCGATAATCCATTCCAGATGGAGCTGGCTCTCATTATGGGCGTAATCGTGGGCAAATTCCACAAGGTTTTCGCCACGGCAACGCTGGTCTTCCAAGAGGGGTTTTGAGGCGCCAAGGGTGCTTCTCGACGTGAAAGTGTAGCTGCCTCTCATGCCGGGATGGCCGTAAATCTGGAAAGGTGCCTCCGTGCCGCGCCCGATGCTGACAATGCTGCCCTCAAAGAAACAAAGGGTAGGATAGAGGTACACCGATTCCCAGTTGGGCAGGTTGGGCGATGGGCTTACCGGGAGCTCATAAATGGCGCTGCGGTCATAGCGCTTCATCGGTATCACGGTGAGGTCGCAGGTGACTCCATTCTTCAGCCACCCTTCGCCATTCACCATCATGGCGTATTCGCCTATGGTCATTCCGTAAACGACGGGTACCTGGTGCAAACCTACAAAGGATCTGCTTTCAGGTCTAAGGACGGGGCCGTCCACATAAAATCCGTTTGGATTGGGTCGGTCAAGCACGATGACGGGGATATGGCTCTCTGCGGCAGCTTCCATTACATAACTCATCGTGGAAATATAGGTGTAGAAGCGAACGCCCACGTCCTGCAAATCGAAGAGGATGATGTCGATACCTTGCAGCATTTCGGGTGTGGGTTTCTTGTTTTTGCCATAGAGTGAGACAATAGGCAGACCTGTCTTCTCGTCCCTGCCGCTGCTCACCTTGGCACCGGCGTCGGCATTGCCGCGGAAGCCGTGTTCGGGTGTGTAGATTTTTTGCACATCAATGCCCAACGAAAGCAAGGTGTCCACCAAATGTGTGTTGCCAATGATACTTGTTTGATTGGCGACCAAACCCAAACGTTTTCCTTTTATAAACGGCAGATAATCATCAAGCTGCATGGCCGCGGAGACGTAATGCTCCTTGCCGAGAAAGGAGGGTTGTGGCCCATTGTCGGTCTGAGAGATTTGCGCTTGGCATTGCAATAAGAATGCACAAAACAGCAGCCCTATGGAAAAGAATTGTCGTTTCATTCCGGTTTTCTTTTTACATTTGCAAAATTATTGAAAATAAATCAAATGTCAGGCCCAAAATTTATTGCAGACCGAATTTTTTCGCTCTCGAAAGGAAACTTGTCTTCGACGGTGATGCGATTGGCTGTTGCGAGCGTGGCTTTGGCTATCATCGTGACGCTCATCTCATGGGCTGTTGTGTTTGGATTTAAGAACCAAATCCGCGACAAGGTGATTGGTTTTGTGGCGCCGATTCATGTGCAGTCATTGGATAAGAATGAGTCGGTGGAGGAAACGCCTTTTGTTCTGGATTCGCTGTTAATCAGTCGGTTGAACTCTATCGAGGGTGTTGAACATTATCAAATGATAGCGAATAAGGCAGGCATGATCAAGACCGATGACGAGATTCAGGGCGTGGTGCTGAAAGGTGTGGATGAGAACTACGACTGGACGTATTTCAGCGACTGCCTTTTGGATGGCAAAACGCCTGATTATCATGCTGATGAACGCTCCAATGAAGTGCTGGTTTCCAAGGTCATTGCCGACAAGATGCTACTCAACGTGGGCGACGATGTACGTGTGTGGTTCATCGACAAGGACCAGCAAGCACGGGGACGAAAATTCACGGTTTCAGGCATTTTCGAAACAGGGCTCCATGAGTTTGACGAACGATATGTCTTCGCTGACCTCAACCAAATCCGCAAATTGAACGGTTGGGAGGACAATGAGGCTGGATTGTTGGAAATTGCGCTGAATGACAATGCCGATGTGGATCAAGTCAATGAGAAGCTGTATTATTCCCTTCCTTCCAATTTGGCTTCCTATACCGCCCGACAGAGCAATCCTCAAATTTTCGACTGGCTCGATTTGCTGGATACCAATGTCTGGCTCATCATGGCCTTGATGTTGCTTGTGGCTGGCATTACGGTTATTAGTATGTTGTTGATTATCATTATTGAACGAACTTCTACCATAGGCTTGTTGAAAGCCATGGGGGCGTGCAATAAATTCGTTCGAGAGGTGTTTCTGCGCCGCTCGTTGCGTATCCTGCTCATCGGCATGCTCGTTGGTGATGCCATAGGTTTGGGCTTCTGTTTCTTGCAGCAATACACGGGTTTCATCAAACTGGACGCCGCCACCTATTATCTCTCTTCGGTGCCCATTGAACTTCATTTCAGCACCTTGATTTTCATAAATCTGGGCACCTTCCTGCTATGGGTTTTGATGCTGCTTATCCCCACTTCGGTCATCAACCGAATCAGTCCCACCAAGTCGATTCGGTTTGAATAGTTGAGAAAGCCTATGGATGCTTGGGGAGCTTCATAATTGATGGCATGAAAAATAATTGTTGGCAAAAAAATGGATAACAACAGAAACAGATTCTAAGAAAATGACTATTTTAGCCGCCGAAACAACAAGACTATGATGAAAGAATTTACCATTCAACCGCTGAAAGGCTACGGTGAAATCCCTTTCGGAATGACAATTGACGAGACTGTCAAAATACTGAATATGCCTGACTTCTATGAGGAGTTGGGGGACATAGAGGAAACAGGCAACCGATCTATCTATTACGAGTACGGTTCCATCCAAACGAACATCTATTTCGAGGGTATCACCAAGTCGGTGGCGGCCTGTTTTGAGACGGAAAATGAGGCTGCTACACTATATGGCAAAAAGGTGTTTGGACTCAATAAAGAAGAAGTCGTTAAGCTTATGAAAGACAACGGTTTCAAGGACTTTGAGGAAGAGATTGAGGAGGGTGAATTGCGGCTTTCTTTTGAGGAGGCTATGATTGACTTCTTCTTTGAAAATGACCAGATGGTGGCCGTCAGCTGGGGCATACTTGTGGATGAACAAGGAGACATCATATAATGCTTCATGCCATCGTAAGCGGTGCTGAAGCAATGAAACCGTATGAAAACAACAAAACTGCAACAGAAATACGATTTTTTTGTGTCATATTTCCAGGAACACATGCCCATTGCGGAGTCGGAGCTTCGCTATGAGGATCCGTATCAACTGCTTGTTGCGGTGATTCTGTCGGCGCAATGTACGGACAAACGTGTCAATATGACTACGCCAGCCTTGTTTGAGCGCTTCCCGACGGCGCAGGACATGGCGAACTCTACGGTGGAGGAGATATACACCCATATCAAGAGTATCTCCTATCCCAACAGCAAAGCAAAGAATCTGTTGGGTATGGCTCAAACCTTGGTGCGCGACCTCGGCGGTATTGTTCCTGACAATATGGAGGACTTGCAGAAGTTGCCGGGGGTGGGTCGTAAGACCGCCAACGTGATGATGGCCGTGGCTTTCAACCAACCCGCCATGCCGGTGGACACGCACGTTTTCCGCGTGGCCAACCGCATAGGCTTGACCAAAAACTCAAAGAATGTTTTAGAGACGGAAAAAACCTTGGTGGCGCATCTGCCAAAAGCTGTGATTGCCAAGGCACACCATTGGCTCATCCTGCATGGACGCTATGTTTGCTTGGCTCGTAAACCGAAATGCAGTGAGTGTGGGATTACCGGAAAATGTGATTTTTACCAGAAGAAGCAGAAAAAACAGCAATAATCATGGAAGAACAAATAGAACAAATGGAGGAAACCAAGAAATCCAAGCGAAAGAGAAAGGGTTGCAGAATCTTTGCCATTTTGGGCATGATTCTCTTGTTGGCAGCCGCAGGTTTTGTCTTTTTTAAGTTTTACTTCGTCTTCGGTAGCGGCGTGAAGGCTGGCGAACTCAACCTTTTCGTCTATAAAGGCTATGTCTTCAAGACCTATGAAGGCAGGCTTATCCAAACGGGTTACAACTCCAAGAACAACAACGCCACCATCCAGTCGAACGAGTTCAACTTCTCTGTGAAGGATGAGAATGTGGCTAAGCAACTGGAACGCAGTGCAGGTAAGTTCGTGGAACTGCACTATAAGGAATATCTAGGTACTTTACCTTGGCGCGGCATGAGCAAGTATGTGGTTGACAGTGTCTATTCCATTAGCAAAGCCAATGAGCCGATGGAGCTGCCGATGGCGGTGCCAAGTGAGGTGTTTTAACTCAAATCATCTTGATGTTCCATAGGGCTTTGAAAAGGTCTGTCGCGTAATACAACTCAACGTTGTCGTTGGTGTGCCAATAGGTCTGTTTGTAGAGACGGTGTGACACCGTCTCTACAAACTACAAACGGAATGACCCAAGGTGTAAATCTCCTTTGCCTCATCATTAGCGACAAGGCGAAAGTCCAAATAGTGGTTGTAAAATGATTATTGCCTTATCCTTTTCACGAATCAAGACAAGAGCCTGCGGGTTTTCTGTCGGCTCTTTGGTTTCATCTTTAGGCGTGTGATGCTACATGTCCGTTGCCTGCATGCAGAAGAAACATCTTAATTGCTCCTCGACACTTCTAACTTTCCAATCTCCACTTCGTTGTTCTCGGAGATGATTTCAATCCAGGTGTTGTCTTCGCTGAACCACTTATACTGTGATCCAATGCGGAAGATGAAGGTCTTTTCGTCCTCGGTGGCGGAGATGGGCAGCACGAAACCGCCATTCTTGCCCCCGGTTCCTCCGAAGGAGACAATCATCGGGAAGGTCTTCTCGGGATGAGGGTTGCGCACCTTGATAATGATGTAGTTGGAGCGGCGTACCGCCACGTCAATCTTGTTGAATTCGAAGCGTTGAGCTTGTCCTGCCGCCAGCAAAAGCGGCTCGCTGTTCAGTTCATACAGCTTGTTTTGTTCAATAATCTCGCTGATGCGGGCAATCATCTCGGTAGGGTAGGACTCTAATCCGAGTTCCTCTGCTTTTGTGTATGCCTCGACAGCCTTGTCAAAGGTGTTGCTTTTGAAGTGATTGTCGCCTTCTTTAATGAAAGTGTTGTATTGGGCACGCACTGCTGCGATGCGGTCGCTCTCTGCCTTCTCTGCTGCGGCCAATTGAGCGGTGGCGGCCGCATCTTCTGGCATGTATACCAAAGCCGACTGATAGTGGGTGATGGCTTCGGCGAATCTCATGTTGCCCATGGCGTTGTTGCCGGCATTCATGGCGTTGTCATAATGCTGTTGCAACTCTGCCGCCATTTGGGCGAAGATGCCGTCGATTTCGCGGATTCTGGCTGAAGCTGTGGCATTGCCTTTGTCAAAAGCCACGACTTCTTGGTATTTCACCTTGGCGTTGCCGAAATCTTGTTGGTTAAACAAGGCATCGGCCGCATCGAGCA
>JBGYWU010000115.1:0-19212 GCA_041842265.1 Candidatus Limimorpha sp.
AAAGCCCAGCAAATCACAACAAACGCTGCTTACGATGGAGACCCGATTTGGTCGCCCGATGGAAAGCAAATCGCCTTTGCTACTGACCGTAACGGCAATTTTGACATTTATCTTGTGGCTGCTGATGGTGGCGTGGCCAAGCGCATTACGACAAATTCGGCAACCGAGACTCCTTTGGCTTTTTCGCCTGACGGCAAGGAGATCTATTTTTCCGCCCAAATCCAAAAATCCGCAGCAAATGTGCAATTTGCCTCGGGGTGGATTACCGAATTATATAAGGTGAGCACGGAGGGTGGTCGCCCCGAGCAGGTGGTGGCCGTGCCGGTATGCAGCATGTCGTTTGACAAGGACGGCAAGTCTTTCCTCTATTACGACCGCAAGGGCAGCGAGAACGTGTGGCGAAAGCACCACACTTCTTCCGTGGCCCGTGACGTGGTGTACTATGATGCCAAGAAACAGTCCCACACCATGAAGACAACCCATGCCGGTGAAGACCGCGACCCGCGTTATCTTCCCGGTTGTCAGGAAGTCGTGTTTTTGAGCGAGCGCAACAACAATAGTTTCAATGTCTATAAGGCGCCTGCCGATAACCTTGAAAGAGTGGAAGCGGTAACCCATTTCAAAACCCATCCCGTGCGTTTCCTTAGCGTGGCGAACGATGGCCTGCTTTGTTATGGCTATTTGGGTGAGATTTACACGCAACGCATTGGTAGTGAGCCGCAAAAGGTGAATATCGAAATCGTCAACGATCAGGAGCAAGAGCAGTTGCTGAAACAAGATTTCAGAGGCATTGGTGACTTTGCGTTGAGCGATGACGGCAAGCTGATTGCCTTTGTCTCACGCGGAGAGGTCTTCGTTACCGGAGTGGATGAATATGCCACCACCAAGCAAATCACGAACACACCGCAGGCCGAGAGAAATCCTTCCTTCTCAAAGGACGGGCGCGCCATCGTATATGCTTCGGAGCGTGACGGTTACTGGAATCTATATCAAGCCGCCATCGAGCGCAAGGAAGATTTCAATTTTGCCTATGCCACCCTGATTGGAGAGAAACCCCTGTTCGGCAATGACGGCATTGAGCGTATTGCACCTTCCTATTCGCCAGATGGTCGGGAAATTGCATTTATTGAAAACCGCAACATATTGAAAGTCTATAACCTGGATTCAAAATCAGTGCGCCAAGTCACTGATGGAAGCCAGCACTACGAGAACGATGACTACGGCTTTTCTTACGAATGGTCGCCAGACGGACAGTGGTTCGCCCTGACCTTGGTCTCCCACATGCGCGACCCGTATGCTGACATCGGCATCGTGAAAGCAGACGGCTCCCAGACCATTTACAACATCACCGAAAGCGCTTATATCGATGGCGGTCCCCAATGGGCTATGGATGGTAATGCAATTATTTATCGTTCAAATCGTTATGGTATGCGTTCCCATGCCTCATGGGGCAGTCAAAATGATGCTTTCATAGCTTTCTTGAATCAGGATGCCTACGACAAGTTCCGTCTCAACAAAGAGGAATATGCCTTGCTGAAAGAGTCGGACAAAAGCAAGAAAGACACGCCGGAAGAAGGGTCACAAGAAGAGGGTAAGGACAAAAAGAAGGACTTGAAAGACGAGAAAAAAGAGGAAAAGCCAATTGAGGCCAAGAAGATAGATGTGGATTTGGATCACTTGCAGGAACGTGTGCTTCGTCTTACGCCCATGTCATCGAACCTGAGTGGTATGACACTTTCCAACGATGGCGAAAAGTTCTATTTTATGACCTCGTTTGAGAAAGGCTATGACCTTTGGGAAATGGATGTGCGCGAGAAGTCGATGAAAATCAAGGAGAAAATGGGTCAGGGTGGTGCGCAACTGAGGATGAAGGGTGACAATCTTTTCCTTCTTTCGGGCGGCAACCTGCGGAAAATAGACAAGGGCGGCAAGGCCACATCGGTTAAATATGATGCTACGATGGCTCTTAACTTGGCGGAGGAGCGCGAATACCTGTTCAACCATGTATTCCTGCAAATAGAGAAACGTTTCTTCATGAAGAAGCATAATGGTGTGGACTTGGCGTTGATGAAAGAGGCCTACCGGCCATTTCTGTCACACATCAACAACAACTACGACTTCTCAGAGATGCTGAGTGAGATTTTGGGTGAGCTTAATGTTTCGCATACGGGCTCCGGTTACCGTCCCCCAGGCAAAGGCGACGCCACAGCTGAGTTCGGCTTACTCTTCGACCTCGAGTACCGGGGCGATGGCTTGAAGATAGACGAGGTGGTGGAAGGAGGTCCGTTTGATAAGGAGAAATCAAAGGTGAAACCCGGTTGCATCATCCGGAAGATTAACGGCTTGGAGATTGCGAAAGGTATGGATTATTATCCGTTGCTCAACAACAAAAAGGACAACACCGTGTTGGTAACCCTATCAGAAGGCGGCAAGACTTGGGAGGAGACGGTGAAGCCCATCAGCCACAGTGAGATGAACGAATTGCTCTACAACCGTTGGGTAAAGCGTAACGAGGAGATGGTGAAGCAGCTCTCCAATGGACGTTTGGGCTATGTGCATATCAAAAGTATGGGCGATGCCAGCTACCGAGATGTGTATTCACAGATTCTCGGCAAATACAATCTCTGTGAAGGCATCGTCATCGACACCAGATTCAATGGCGGCGGTCGTTTGCATGAAGACATCGAGATTCTCTTTAGCGGTGAGAAATATCTTGAGCAGGTGATCAACGACAGCGTCGCCTGTGTGATGCCTTCGCGTCGTTACAACAAGCCATCGGTTATGCTCATCGGCGAGGCCAATTACAGCAATGCTCACGGCACACCTTGGGTATACAAATACAAGGAGATGGGCCGCCTTGTCGGAATGCCCGTGCCCGGCACCATGTCTAGCGTTACCTGGGAGACTATGCAAGACCCGTCGCTATATTTCGGACTGCCTGTGGTGGGCTACCGTACAGAACAAGGCAACTGGTTGGAAAACACCCAATTGGAGCCTGATATCTTGGTGCGCAACACGCCCGAGAAAATGGCGAAAGGCATTGACGAGCAGTTGGAAACCGCCGTTGACGAATTGTTGAAAACGGTGAAGGATTTCCATTATTGGGGGAAATAGGCCTAAAAGCCTATCCCGTTGCGGCAGCCGCGTTGTTCGATTGCAAGATGTGGCCGCCGCCGTGTTATGGCACCACCGCCCAATTGCAATTTTTGCGCATTTGTCGCGTTAGATGGAAAATGATTCATCATGCGCAATGGTTGCTTGGTATTATGGCTTTTGTTGATATCCGTTCAGGTCTGTTCGCAAAGGGTTGCGTTGGACGGAAGCAATTATTTGGTACATCGGGTCTGGATGCACAATGATAGGGAGAGGAAGTGTGAAGTCAAAGTTCCGAAAGAACTGTACAATTATTATCAGAGGGAACGGGGCCATAATTTTTATCGATATGAATTAGAGGGGAAGCTGATTGGAGATAACCGCAACAGTTTTGTTTTTTCCGAGAAAGGCAAACCTGTGATAAGAGATTTGGCAAGAAAGTTGGAGCCCCTTGCGTTTTCAGAGATTGAAAAGGTGGAGGTGGCGCTCTCCTATGTGCAGACGTTGCCCTATTCGTATGATTCCACGTCGAAAAGAGTGGATGAGTATGTCCGCTATCCTGTCGAGACTCTTGTGGATGGATGTGGAGACTGTGAGGATAAATCGCTGTTGCTGGCTGCAATACTGCATGAGATGAACATCGGTTTCGTGTTGTTGATGACTTCTGACCACATGGCTGTTGGAGTGAATTGTGAACCTCACAATGGTACGAAGGGCTTTTTGTTCAACGGAAAGAAATACTATTATGCGGAAACCACCGAGACCGATTATGACATAGGACAGGTTCCTGATAATATGGTTTTGGCTCAACTTGAGGTATTACCCGGTGATGCAACTCCTGTTTTGATCGTAAATGACGTGAAGTTTGAATCCCAACCCGTTAAGGTTATTGAGAAGGCTCCCTGTGTTTTGGAAATGGCATTGCGGAATCTTGGTCCCGGCAAGATAAATGGGCTACAGATTCACCTGACTCTTGTAGCCCAAAACAAAAGAGGCGAACAGGTATTGGCCGAAGAGTATAGGCAATTGGCAGACTTGCCTGAATGCCTGCAACGCACGGAAAAGATACTTTTCAAGAGTATGATAAAGGAAAACAGCGTGCTCCGGGTTGAGTTTTCTGGCGCCAATATTGCCGATCAGTCGTATGAATATGATATGAAATATAGCCGAAGCAGACGATATTGATTACTCAATCATCAACTCGTCCATAAAAATCCAAGAGTCGTATCCGCTGCCTGGCAGGCCTTCAGGAAGCTTTCCGGGATTTTTCACCACAATGCGGAGATACCGCGTTGAAAGGTTGGGCAATTCAAACTTTTCGCGGAAAGTGTGGTTGCCTGTCAGCGGTATTTTGGTTGCGAGGGTGAAGGTCTTGTAAGGTTTGTAATTTCTGCCGTCGTTGGAGGTGTAGACCTCAAGTGTATCAGGTCGCAAAATCCAATCTTGGGCATTGACCAAAAACCCGATGTCCAGCGCGTTGATTTTCGTCCACTTCCCGAAATCTATTTCAAGGTCGGCGTCGATACCGAAGAAGCCTTGCCAATGGCCGTCTTTGTAGTCGTTGCTGCCGAGTGTGCCGTCAACGAGGGCGTTGTCGCCTCCTCCCGAGTATTCGGGACGGTAGTTGCCAGTCGGACTGTTGAGCTGCTTTAGTCTGCCCATGCCTTTATGGTAACAGAAATAGCGCCTGCTGCCAACAGCTTCATTCAACGCATTGAAGCAAGCCGCTTTTACCAGACAAGGCCGCTCCAAAACTATGGGTGTTTGGTAAATGACGTCATTTGAAGCAACTTCTTTCCCATCAAGGGTATAGTGGATTTCCTTGTCTCCAAAGACAGTTTTTAGTGCTATGGCAGATTTGCCTTGAAGGTTGGTTGTTGGCTCAATAAGTGGAAGATATTCAAGTTGCTGCAACTCAATAGCCAAATCGTCGTATTTTTTCATGTTGACATCGAGCCAATAGGGGCGGCTTTCGATGTTCCACACCTCGACATACTCTTTTTTCAAATCGTGCAGCAGGGCAATAAGTTCTTGGATGACTTTTCTGCTTTCTTCAATATCGGCTTCGCTTGGGTCATTGTAGGTACTGAAAAGTTGGCAGCGGGCAATGTTCCGCTTGGCGCACCACTGCATGCGATGTACGGCATATAGGGCATTGTCGAAGATGTCGGCGTTTTGCTTCGCTTGTTTTTTGTCGTTTATTAAGGTCTTCTCCAATGTGCATAAGGACACGAAAGCCTTTTGGTTTAATGCCATGGTTGAATCGTTGACGAGGGCGGGATAAAAGGGCACCAAGGGTTCGGTCAAGGCGGTAAACTTGCCTATGCCGTCGATTTTTGTCCATTCCGAGATTTCGTCGAGATGTTGGCAGAACTGGTCGGAAAGGCTGCCCAAGAAATGGGCTGTAAAATTGGCTTCAATAGAGCGTTCTTGCTTGGTGCAGGGATTCCAACTCATTTCGGCACCCAAAGCCAAGCCATATAAGGCGCTGTTGGTCAACGATTCGCCGAAGTCGTCCCAGCAGGTGTTGAGGACACCCATTGCGCCATTCGTATAACCATTGCGACAGAGATTGGCGATGTTCGATTTGAGCTCGTAATGTTTCGGCCAAACGCGCTCAGAGAGGCTCACTCCAGGGGCAACAAAGAAATTGCGCCCCGATTTTATGTAGGGTTGCAGAAAGTCGTTGAAGTCGTCTCTACCCCCATAGCTCCATGCGATGAGAAAAATGTCATCGTCCAGATTTTCAATGATTTCCGGGTACTTTTCGGCAATGTCGCCCCATATCATCACGCGCTTTCGGTAAGGACGTAGCATTCGGTTGACCCGGTTCACATGTTGGTAATAAACAGTCTCCGCTCCAAGGGAATCTACATAGGCTTTGGCATAACCTTGGCCGAGGCTTTCCGTCTCATCGCAATTGATGTTGAAATACGGTGATTTATAGGCTTTTGCCACCTCGCGCAAATGATCTTCGAGAAATATGTAGGATGCCTCTTTGGCTGGGTTGATGTTCCATTTTGTGTCGGCCAGATGGCTGTAGAAGGGATTGCTGAGGATTTTCTCAAAATGCCCAGAACACTGTTGGTTGCCAATGATTTGGATGTGGTAAGGGCGGCAAAATTCCTCCAATTCTTTGATTTCTTCGGGGGTGAGAGCGTCAATAGGAGCGATGTCGGGATGGCATTTCGTTTTGAAAGTATGTTCGGTGTAGAGCGAGAAGCAATTGAGCTTGCACTCGGCCATTTGCGGGATGAGCCGTTTCAGATAGTCCATGCTGACAATGGGGCCTCGACTGATGTCGTCTTGCCAGCCGCGCAGCTTGAAGTTGGGCCAGTCGGTGATGGTCATGCACGGAATTGAGGTTTCGCCTTTGTTTTTCAGGAACGAATATCGATAGAGTTGTTTCAAGCTTTGTGTAGCATAGAAAAGTCCGGTGGCAGAGGTGGCCTCCATGCGGATGAAGTTGCGGTTGACGGTCAGTTTGTAGGCCTGGTCTTCGTTTTCACTGACACCGAGACGGTCGGTCTTGATGAGTTCAATGAAGTGTTTTCCCTTGATGACACCACGCGAGAATTGTACATTCCTCCCGCTGATTTGGTCCAAGTCGTTGCGAAACAGGTTCACGATTCTGTTGATTTCAGCATCGGAGGCATCGTAGGTCAGGACAACATGATCGTCCCAAATAAAATGACCTTCAGAGGTCTCTACATGCTGAGGGGTGGGGAGGATATGGACGTTTTGCGCGAAGGCGCAGAGGCTGAAAAAGCAAATTGTGGCAAGGATTTTTAGTCTCATGGCTGGAAAAATTTTCGCAAAGATAACAACAAAACTCCTATATTTGCAAAAATTTATTGTCTATGATACGATTGGAAATCTGTGCCAACGGCATCAAGTCGTTGCAAAACGCGATGGACGGTTGCGCCCAGTGCGTGGAGTTGTGTGAATGCCTCGAAGTGGGGGGTGTTACCCCTTCGTTTGGCACATTGGCGAAGGCTATCGACATTTCGTTTATCCCTATTCGGGTGCTCATCCGTCCGCGACCAGGCAATTACATCTATGAAGAAGAGGAAATCGAGATGATGAAGACCGACACCATGCTTTGCAAGAAGTTGGGCTTCGAGGGTGTCGTTATCGGTGCCTTGAACAACAAGGGTGAACTTGATGTTGAGACCATAAAAGCCCTGATGGAAGCCGGCGAGGGGATGAAGTTCACCTTCCACCGCGCCATCGATGCCTGTGTGAAACCCTTTGATGCGATAGAAAAGCTCATAGAGCTCGGCTTCGATAAGGTTTTGACTTCAGGCGGGAAGTCCACGGCTCTCGAAGGTGTCCCGATGATAGCGGAAATGCAGTTGCGCTATGGCGACAAGATTGCCGTCATGCCTGGCGGCGGCATCAACTTGGGCAATGTGAAAGACATCCTCAACATGACTGGCACGGTGCATTGCCATGCCTCTTTGGCGCACTGGGTGCCGCGTTTCAACGAGAAGCTGTATCCCAACCAAAAAGACACTACAGGAGCCACGATGGCTTGGACTGAGTCGAACCGCGATCTGATATACGAGATGGAGAGAATGCTGAATCCGTTCTGACAACAGCGGCACGAGAACTGAAATATGATGAAAAAGACCTTTCCGATTCTATTGTTGCTTTTTGCGTTTTTTAGTTGTCAAAAGTCTGAAAAACAAAACGTTATCGTACAGAGTCTCAATCATGGCTGGACACTCACAGGCGATACCTTATCTATTAATATGCAAGTTGATGTGCCCTCAGTGGTGCAGCAGAGCCTCTATGAGAATGGCTTGATTTCGCATCCCTACCTTGGCATTGTGGAAAAGGATATGCTTTGGATTTCTGACCGACCATGGGATTATACTTTATGTTTTGATACTGATAAAGAACTGCTTGAAAAAGAACAAATTGAATTGGTTTTTGAAGGTATAGACACCTATGCGGAAGTCCGCCTGAACGGACAGGATTTGTTCTTTGCCGACAACCAGTTCCGCACATGGAAAAAAGAGGTGAAAAATTGGCTGAAAAAGAAGGACAATCTCTTGGAAGTCAGCTTTGTTCGTTATGACAGCACACAAGTGGCTCTGTACGAGGCACACCAGCCCAGATTGCCTGAGAAATACGCAGTTTCGCGAAAGGCTCCCTATCAGCATGGTTGGGACTGGGCACCGAAATACAAGAATGTGGGCATTTGGAAGCCTGTGAAGCTGGTCGGTTGGAACGGGGCGCGTTTGGAGGATGCCTATATCGTTACGCAAGCCGCCAACGGGGAGAAAGCGGAACTGATGTTGCATTTGGATTTGAACAGCGACATTGCCGAGAATGCAAAATTGGAATTGTATGTCGATGGTTTGAAAAACAAAGAAATAGAAATCGGTGTCGAAAAAGGTCAGAGTCATAAGATTGTGCCGATTACGCTTGAAAATCCTCAGCTCTGGTGGCCCAATGAAATGGGTGAGCAACCGCAGTATGAGTTTGAGGTATGTTTGAAAAATGGTAGTAAAGTGTTGGATTCCAAGTTGTTCAAATCAGGTGTCCGCACTTTTGAGATGGTGGATGAACCAGATAGTATCGGACGAGCTTTCTATTTCAAGGTGAACGGCGTGCCGATGTATGCCAAGGGTGCCAACTATGTACCTGAAGAGATGATTGAGACCTGGATAAAACCTGAGAATACCTTGCGATTGTTGCAGTCGGCTAAAGACTCGCATTTCAACATGCTGCGCGTATGGGGTGGGGGTATCTATCCTTCGGAAGATTTCTTCAACATTTGTGACTCGCTGGGTATCTTGGTTTGGGAGGACTTCATGTATGCCGGCACGATGTACCCATACGACGAGGCATTCTTGAAAAATGCTGAAATCGAAGCCGTTGAGCAGGTGAAACGCTTGGCGTCGCATCCATCTTTGGCTTTGTGGTGCGGCGGCAACGAGATTTCGGAAGGCTACTACAACTGGGGTTGGCAGCAGTCCCTGGGCTGGAGCGAAGATGACGACAAGGCTATCAAGGCAGGCTACGACCGCCTGTTTGAAGACATTTTGCCTCAAGCGGTGGCGCAATTTGACGGAGTGCGACCCTATTGGCCAAGTTCGCCCTCGAAAGGCTGGGGCCGACCCGAAAGCCTGACCGAAGGCGATGTGCATTATTGGGGCGTTTGGTGGGGTGAGTTGCCCTTTGAGGTCTATCGCGAGAAGGTAGGCCGTTTCAACAGTGAGTATGGCTACCAGTCCTATCCCGATTATTCGACCTTGTTGAAAATCGCGCAAGGCGAGGAGCTGAGCATGGATGCCAAAGTCATTTCAGCACACCAGAAACATGCCCGTGGCACACGCCAAATCGACGATTTCATCCACCGTTATTATCCCAATGTCCAGCCTAAGGACTTTGAGGAATATGTGCATCTGAGTCAGCTCTCGCAGGCTTATGGTATGGAAATCGCTATCGAGGCGTACCGCACGGCTAAGCCCTACAATATGGGGACACTCTATTGGCAGCTCAACGATGCATGGCCTGTGATTTCGTGGTCGTCCATCGACTACTATGGCCGTCCCAAAGTGTTCCACGACAGACTCAAGACACTCTATGCGCCCGTGTTGCTTTCGCTCGATAAGAAAGACTATGGCATTTTTGTCACTTCCGACTTGATGCGTAACATTGATGGCACACTGACAGTCACAGTGTATGACTTCGAAGAGCATTCATTGTTTGAACAAGAATTGAAAGTGGAACTGAATGCCAACGGGAATCGAAAATATGTAGTGGATGGCTTGAGAGCGTGTTTGTCAAAGGCTGACTTGCAGAAAGTTTACGTGAAGCTGCAACTGACCGAAGGCGAGTCGCTCACCGCTGAGCGCAAATGCCATTTCCCCGCTTATTTTGAGTAAGACCTGTAACTTTTTTTCGGTTTCTCCGTATTACTTGTGTTTTCCGCGAAGAACAATAGTAAAACAAGAAATTAATAAAACCGAATTGAAATGAAAACAAGATTCTTTTTCGCAACATTGTTGCTGCTTGCCTTCGGAACAGCGAAGGCGCAAGACACAGTGCCCGCTGCGCCTAAGCAAGCGGATCCTACCATTAATTGTAACAAGCCCGACATGTCACAATTCCCAGAGTTGATGCGCAAACTGGGCGTGAATTTACAGCATCTCACCGATTCGGTCGATTGGAAGAGTTTTGAAAAAGACATGGAGAAATGGGGCGCAGAAATGGAGGAATGGGGCCGTGAGATGGAAAAGTGGGGCAGCGAATTTGAGAAGAAGTTCAATCAGACTTCCCCCCAGAATCCCTCGATGAACGATGGGTCACAAGTCCGCTCCATCATTGTGGAAGGCTCGGGTGACATGCGCATCGAGCAATGCCAAGATGGTTTTTCGTTGCGTCGCGACAGAAAAAACACCTCCGACCGTGTTGTGATGAATGGCACGCTAATCCTGAAAGGTTCAAGCGACTACGAAGTGGCTTTGCCTCAGCTTGACGAGGTCGTCTTGTGCTCATCGGGCGATGTGATTGGGAAAGGCGCGATAAAGGGTCAAACCCTCAGGATTGTGTCGCTAGGTTCAGGTGACATCAATTTGGACGTGGATTACGATACCATCAATGTGGAAATGACAGGTTCAGGCAACGTCATACTCAAAGGGAGATGCAAGGAGATTTGGGCACAAATCATGGGCTCGGGCGACTTGAAGGTGCCGCAACTGCAATATGCTGAATCAAAAATCACAGCAACGGGTTCTGGGGAAGTGCTGTCAAAAGGGCATAGGGATGTGGTTCTTCAAAAAAGCAATCGTGAACAGCATCCCGTAAAAAAAAGTCTTTTTTTCAATGCCTATTGGAATGGCTTTGAGGCTGGACTCAACACGCTATTCAGCGCGCCTTCGGGTGTGGCGAACGCCGACAATGTCGCCCAAAGTATGGAGCTCAGGCCTTTGAGAAGCTGGTATTTTGGCTTTAACATTGCCGATGTGGGTATCGCCTTCAACAGAAGACACACGGCAGGTTTGTTTACCGGTGTTGGCCTCGGCTGGAACAATTTCAGCTGGAACAACAGTGTCACCGTCGAATACGACCACGAAAATGAGGTGTACACCTTTATTCCTATCGTGTCAGACCAACATGTCAAGAACAGCAAACATGGTGCTTTGTTCCTGCAAGTGCCGCTGATGATTGAAGTCAGGCCGACACGCAGCTTGTATATCGATGCAGGTGTGACGGGCGGTCTGCGTATAGCACAATGGAATCGGGTGAAGTTTGCCGACGGCACGCGAATCAAACGCTATTATGGGTCAAACATCGACCATTTCAAGCTGGATGCTTCGCTCCGAGTGGGTAGTAGTAGCGACGATTTGGGCTTCTTCGCCAATTTTGCCTTGCTGCCGATCTTCGATATGAACAATACTAAAGTACACCCGATCAGTTTCGGATTCAGTGTCGATTTCTGATGGTTCTTTATGTAGAACAACCTGAATACTGAAAGTTTGTTAGGTTTTGCCTCCTGTCATTGAGGCTAATTGTAGCGAAGCAATCCGGAAATCCTGGATTGCTTCACTACGTATGTGGAGACGGTGCACGCACCATCCATGATATAATGTGGTGCACCCATTACTCTTCCCGTTTCCCTTGTCGGTTTTCTTTCATGCCCTCAACGTGTTCCTCGGCACGATGGTATGCGGTCAATGCCATATCGGTGGCGGCTAGGCTGATTTCTTGCTTGGCGGTGGATAGGCCTGAAGTGATGATGCTTGCGAAACTGTCGTGGCGCCCCCCGGTCAGTAGGTAGATGCCCTTGCCGATAAACGAAAGGTCGCGTTCATCTTCGATATCAACGTAAGTGTTGCTGTCATCGTATTGAGCAAAAGCCAGATTGGAATTCATGCGGTAAGCAATTAGTTCAAAATCAGGTTCTTTGTCGGTTGATGCCGTTAGGGCGACAGGGGTCCTTTCGGAATTCAATGGCTGTAAATGCGCCAATAGTGTCGTTTCGGTTCTGGTGGTTTTAGATTGTTTCCTTACGACTGGCTGAGTCTTGGTGAAGCTGATTGTGCGGGGTGGCAGCGCTTGGATTTCTTCAGAGGTCATCAAACGGGAGGGAAGGATGGGGCTCAATTCGGCCACCCGCTCCACTTCGGGCATCGACTTCCCGGGCCATAACCCGACAGTGAGCAGCAGGCCGGCGGCAGCGGCAGCCGAAGCGATTTTGACATAAAGTGGCACGATGGCACCGCTCTTCTTCAGGCTTTCTTTGCCCTCGTATGCTATTTGAGGTGCTTCAAGGCGGGGCAAATCTCCAGTGAGTTCGTCCCAGTCTAAGCCTTGAGCTGCGATGAAGTCTTTCAGCTGCTCCGTTTCGTCGGGAACGAGGTTGTTCTCCATGTAATCAAGGAGGTAGGCCTCGTAGTTGTCGGTAGTGATGTTTGTTTTCATAGCTCTATGTCGATGAGATTGTCGATGCTTTTCAGTTTGTTTTTCAATGTGGTGCGTGCGCGGAAGATGTTGATTTTCACTTGTGCCTCAGTCATCCCCGTGATATTGCCGATTTCTTGGTAGCTGTAGCCTTCATAGTCGCGTAGCAGGATGGCATGGCGTTGCTTCTCGGGCAGGGTGGATAGGGCTTTGTGTAGGATGTCGTTGACATCGGGGTAGGGGCTTTGTGCCGCTTTCGCTTCGGAGGGTATAGGGTCTTCGGTGCTTGCAAAGCGCTGTTTGTGACGAACTTCGTCAATCATGGCATGGTGGGCGGTAGTGAAGAGGTAGGATTTCGCATTTTCGAAGTCCACGGCCTTGAGCCTTTCCCAAACACGGGCAAAACTTTCCTGCACTACGTCCTCTGCCTCTTCGCGGTTACGGAGGCTCGATAACGCAAAGCGGAAAAGCTGGTCGGCATACAGCTCCACGCACTTGTTGTACTGATTTCTGTCCATCTCTGATGATGATAATACGTAAATTAGGCGAAAAAGTTACACGATGATGATTTTTTTCGGTTATGGCCTATGGCTTGCCTTTTCCCATGCCAACCATAGTCTACAAATAAACAAAGCGGAGTTCCAACGTAGCTAATTAAACAATTAAACATCAAACAATTCATAAATATTCTTACTTTTGCAAAAAATTTCAGACCATGCTATTCAACTATATCACTTGGAATGTCGACCCCGTTCTTTTTTCCTTGGGCAGTCATCAAGTCCGTTGGTACGGCCTTTTGTGGGCATTAGGCTTTTTTGTGGGCTATTTTGTCATGAAGCGCATCTATAGGCGCGAGAAGATGTTTGACGATTCGTTAGACAAGCTGCTGATTAATATGCTGCTTTTCACCGTCTTAGGCGCTCGTTTGGGGCATTGCCTGTTTTATGAACCTGAATACTATCTTTCTCATCCGCTGAAGATGTTGGCCGTGTGGGAAGGAGGCCTTGCCAGCCACGGTGGTGCCATAGGCATTCTGGTCGGCCTGTGGATATACGTGCTCAATTACAATAAGTCAACAAAAAAAGGAAAAGACGTGAAGCAACGTATCAGTTATATCTGGATTCTTGACCGCATTGTTGTGCCGGTATGCCTTGCAGGAGCTTTGATTCGTTGTGGTAATGTGATGAATCACGAGATTTACGGCACTCCAACCTCGTTGCCGTGGGGCTTTGTCTTCCTGCGTGGGACGGAACAGTTTTGTGGTACAGTCGACAATTACATGCCTTGCTCACCGGGCAACTGCTGTCCGCCAAGCGAATGGCTGCCCTGCCACCCGACAGGTCTCTATGAGGCTTTTTTTTGCCTTGTGGCAATGGCTATTCTGCTGTGGATGTACTACAAGCGCGACATTGGCCACAAACAGCCTGGCTTGATGTTCGGCACTTTCCTCGCCGTCATCTTCGGCTCGCGTATCGGCATTGAGTTCCTGAAAAACGTGCAGGTGGACTTCGAACGCAACATGCTCTTCGACATGGGTCAATGGCTCAGTGTTCCCTTCGTGCTCATTGGCATCGGGATGATTGTTTGGAGCTTTGTGCATCGAAGGAAAGTGGAGAGGGGGTAAAAACATGAAGAGGAGAGGAGTGTCGGTCTTCTTTTGGCAGTAGTTCTTTTGGCTTCCTGCGACACCACCACACATGAGAAGAGGCGCATGGTAAAGCGTGCCGAGCGGCTGGCCGACACCTTGCCCGATAGCACCGTGCGCCTGATCGATAGCGTGTTGCGCAAGTCTGTGAGCTTCGGCGAGCGTGAGCGTATGGATATGGCATTGTTGCAGGCTGAGGCCTTGTTTGGCTGCAGAGGAGGGTCCTGAAACGTCTCTGCCATTTCGCCTGTGATGGACGACGATTTCTTCAACGACCACGCCACCATTTCCACCAGCCCCGAATTGGAACGCGCCGCCGCCTATTACTCCTAGAAGAAAGAATACGCTAAAGCCGCCCTTGCCGCCCTTTACAGCGGTTTTGTGCAGCAACACTACAACAAAAGGAGACCGCCATGCGTTCATTTATGGAAGCGGAGGAATATGGTAGGCTTACCATTGACAGGAAGAACTCGAAGTTGCGTGTGAGGGTGGAGCATGTATTCGGGTACAATGAAGAGTTTTTTCACGGGATGTCCATCCTTGTGGTCGGTTTTGCGCGGAACGCAGTCTACAACACCCTGACAAACCTGGTCTACAACTTGTGCCGCTACGAGCAAGTCATGCGACTTAGATGAAAAATAATGCATAATTAATTGGTAATCATAAAAACACACACCACACATCACCCGATAGAAAGTAAATAATACTGACCAATCTAAAAGAATGTTATATAGATTTCAGTGTCATATTTGCAGATAATTGTTCAACGGACCTCGCATGGTCTGGAGGTGTGGCGCGAAAATGGTAATAATAAAGGTCCCCTAATGCTATGAAAAAGCTACTGATTGTTTTGTCCTTGACGCTTTACTGCGCCGCAGCCTTCCCGCAAAGGGAAGGCTTCTTCAACGTGTTGAGCAGGCGGAAAAGTCGTTTTGTGCCAGTGCCGCCATCGAAACCGAAGACAGCTGCCTTATTATCGCCGTGTATGACTGATACGGAGGCCGCGGTGAACTGAAAAAAAATCTCCCAAGACGGCGTTTTACTCAAAACACTGCCCATCGGCAACGATGACGTGTTCCCTGGTGTCGTGGGGTTGTACTGCTACCCTTGGCATACGGATGCGTTCTATGCCATAGGTCATTTCGTACACTTTGACAAGCAAATATCGAAGCCTTTTGTCATGCACTTCAGCGAAGAACTCGAATTGTTGTATTTGAGAGAGGTAGAGTTGCCAGGCGAAGGCCCTCGCTCCATTATACAGAGATCCTTGTTCACAAGTGAGAACGATTTCTTGTTCGTAACCTCTCTTGGCCCTGAACATGCCTATCATCGTTTGTACATGAGAATCGCCTTGGACGGGAGTCTGACGAAATTTCACGAGGAGACGGAAGACTGTGGAAGAGGAATCATGATTAACGCCATATTTGAATTCCCAGAAGGCAACCGTTTCGGGGAATACAGAATCTCCTATGAGGAACCAGGGTATCTTACATTATGGTCACGTTTGTTCGGTTTCAATGATGATTTCGTGTTTGACATCCTGCATGAATACGGAAACATCATTAAAATATCTGGAGATACCGTCCATTCGATTGTGAATGATGCACATGGCAACGGTACAGACTGGTTTTCAACGGCTCTGTCTTGTTGTTTTCCGACAGGGCTTTTGAGGATTGGCATGTTGGTGTTACATCTTATGAAACCGACAGATCTGACTTGCTATTCTCGTCAGACCTGGAAGGAAACATCAAGCATTATTTGGTCATCGGCAGCAGAAACAATTCAACTGAAGTTCCTATAAGCTTCAACGCCATTGACATTGATAAAAATGGGCAAGGTATTTATCATGGATGTCTCAGCCGTGACGACGTAATCTCTTCTCCTTTTCCCAATCGTCTTGTTATTACCAAGACCGACGACAGTCTTGGTGCCATTTGGGAGAAGGCATATTCCTATCCGTCAAGGTTCTTGGAAGCCACTTACCTTTTTGCAACCAACGATGGGGGTTGCATTGTAACGGGCGGTGCGTATGATGACGCATCAAGTCATTATGACCTTTTTGTCCTAAAAATCAACGCTGACGGCACGGTGGGGACAGACGTGCTTTTAATTCAGGACATCCGCCCTTACACGTACTGGCCCAATCCCG
The DNA here is from genome assembly GCA_041842265.1 of Candidatus Limimorpha sp. Classification (GTDB taxonomy): domain Bacteria; phylum Bacteroidota; class Bacteroidia; order Bacteroidales; family F082; genus Limimorpha. The sequence goes on from JBGYWU010000115.1 coordinate 16,305, forward strand.
TATAAGACGAGCTACACCTGCAATTGGTTTTGGCAGGAATGGGCAAGGCACAGCATCCATTTGGTCGGGAAAACGACTGGGACGATCTTGCGACAGAAAACAAAGCTGGTGCTGAATTGCACACCTTACGGTCAAGGTTTTCCAAGACGGAGAGAGCATATTCAAGGATCCTGAATTCATGGGCATTGACTACACGGATGTTAGTGTGTGGTGGGATGCAAGAAACAGGGTTTATTAATTCCCCAATCCTATCAATTATTTTGTCTCCATCAGGGGCAAAAGGTTGAAAGTGGCATAAGTTATTAATACCTTCTGGTAGTGTGTAGCTACTGTTATTGCTGAGGGAGATCGCTTTGTATTAGATTTAGATGGCGTGACAGCTGGAGTTCACTTCATCAACATTATTGATGAGAAAGGACGGAATTGTTTGAAGAAGTTGGTGAAGGAATAGTGTCATTCTAATACAAAAAAGCCAGCGTTCGGATTCTTCCGGGCGCTGGCTTTATTATCAGCAGCTCAACAAGACCTTATTCATAGTACAGGTTGAGGTAGTCCATCATGCGGTCAGAGATGTCTTGCGCCAGCTCATAGCGTTCGTATTTCTTGGCTGTGTCGCCTAATAGCTTGAGAATACTCATGCCCTCGTCAATCTCTTCTTCATAGTATTTTTTGAACTTGGGCTTCATCTTGCCATAATACACAATCTTGTTGCTGTAATTGTTGACCAAATTCATGAGGTAGTCATCGCCCTTTTCAGTGGCGCCGCAGACATAATACATTTCGGGGAACTTGTAAGTGCGAATCTCGGCCGGGAATTTCTCGTTGGGGAAGAATTCCTGGTATTTGTCCATCACGATCACGGCAGAGTCGAATTGATTGTGGTTGACCAAACTCTGCGCCAGTCGGGAGTAGGCCAGCTGGACATAGCTCATGTTGCGCACGCTCTCGCGGTCGGGCACCACGTTGTCTTGGTTCATGTTGCCCCAATTGACAATGCCCTCATTGGCCTTGGTAACCAATAGGTCGTAACTGCCTTCGTGATATACGCCTCCATGAAAGGCCTTGGAGTAATCCTCGGCCTCAACAGGGATGAAACGGTAGGCCAAACCTTCCAAGTGCAGGTACTTGTCAATTCCTAAAATGTTCGACATGTCGCTGAACGAGGTGAAATACACGGGACGCTCCCAGTTGTTGGTGGCCATGAAGTCCAAAAGCATGATAGCGTTCTTTGTGAGGAATCTTCCCTTGATTTCCCAAGAGATTTGGTCCACGATTTGGTCTTTCATGCTTTCGGGCACGATTCCGTTGCGGACACATGCCTCCTTGTCGACGGTGAGCTTCATGTTGCGGCAGGGCACATAGTTGTAGCTGGTACCCATAACGCGTTTCACCGCCTTGGGGTTGTGAATGAAGTCGATGACCTGCTGCAGCTCCACTTGCTTGCCCTTGAAGTATTCTTCCTCCTCAATGGTTACGGATTCGTTGACACCATTGTCGTATTCCTTTGGGCTTAAGGTGAGGGGAAGCCTGTCTGACTCATACACCTTGCGTCCCATTTGGTGTACGTACCAGTATCCGCTTGAGAGCATGTAATTGCATACACGCACATCGGTGCGGAAGCCCTCCACTTCCTGCACATACCATAGGGGGAAAGTGTCGTTGTCGCCACGGGTGAAGATGACGGCATTGGGCGGCAGCTGCGCGAGGTAGTTTCGCGCCCAGTCGCGGGCCGAAGTCTTGCCTGAACGGTTGTGGCTTTCCCAGCCGTTGGAGGCCAATACACATGGCACGGCGAGGAAACAGGCCAAACCTACAGCCACTGTATTGACGAGGCTGGTCTTCTTCGTCAGTTTGTTGATGGTATCGATGAGGGCAATCGCGCCGAAACCGATCCAGATGGCAAAGGCATAGAACGAACCTGCATAACTGTAGTCGCGCTCGCGGGGCTGGTTGGGTGATTGGTTCAAGTAGATGACGATGGCCAAACCCGTCATGAAGAAGAGCAGGAAAATGACCCAACTTTGCTTCAGGTCTTTGCGGAGCAGCCAAATCAGCCCGATGAGCCCGAGGATGAACGGCAGGAAATAATAAGTTGTGCGACCGGGGTTTTTCATGCTGGCTGGGAGGTCGCTTTGGTCGCCTAACCTTGCACTGTCAATGAAGTTGATACCACTGATCCAGTTGCCGTGGGTGAGCTCGCCTTGGCTCTCAATGTCATTCTGGCGGCCCACAAAGTTCCACATGAAGTAGCGCCAATACATCCAGTTGCATTGGTAGTCGATGAAGAACCTCATGTTTTGACCGAAGGTGGGCTTGCTGATGTTGACAATCTCGCCTCGGTAGTCCCTGGTTGCCACATTGTTGCCTGCAACCACACCGTTTTTATTTTTGCGGTATCTTTCGTACATCTCTGAGTGTGAGCCTCTTTGCGTACTCCACATGCGGGGAAACAGGGTCTTTAGCTCATCTGGATATTCATACACGCTGCGTTTGCCGTCTTCGGTGATGACATAACGGCGGGCTTCTATGTCCTTGACATAGATGGGGTTGCCGTCACTAAAATCCGAAATGGGCGCATTGTAGTAGGCCCCATAAAGCAAAGGCCAACTGCCATACTGGTCGCGGTTGATGTACGACAACATCGAGAGGGCGTCCTTGGGCTCATTCTCGTTGATGGGCGTGTTGGTGTTGGCGCGGATAATCAGCATGAAGAACGAAGAATAGCCAATCAGGATGAACATGAGGGAAAGGATGGCGGTATTCCAAATCACCTTGCCTCGCTTGGCGGTGAACCATAGCCCCCAGACGATTAATCCGATGATGATGGCAAAATAGACGATGGAGCCGACATTGAACGGCGCTCCGAGCGAGTTCACGAAGAACAGTTCTGTTTTGCCCGCCAGGTTGA
>JBGYWU010000116.1:0-4772 GCA_041842265.1 Candidatus Limimorpha sp.
GAAATAATGCAGGAAACGCAACAAACGGTGCGCTTCGGAATACTCCGGACAGTTGTTCGGCACAGTTGACAGGATGCTCTCTGCGTGGTTGCGCATCACGGCGAACTCAAGCAGGTAAGCGGAGTTGAACATCACGTCAGCACACTCCTGGTACGGGTTGATCCATTTCTGTTCCGCCTCACAAACACTCTTCCATTGGCTTATGGTCTGACGCGCGGTGAACGCACCGTTGTTGTAGTCGCGCACAATGCGGCGCAACAGGCGCGTGTCATCGGTAGGGATCATATTATGGTCGTCCAAGGCAGTGCTTGTCAAAGTAGAGATGAAAATGCGAAACTTCGATGATTCCGGAATTTTTTGGGTCAACATGGGGTTCAAGGCATGGATGCCTTCAAGGAGTACGACAGAGCCGCTTTTCAACTGCATTTTCTTGCCCTTGTATTCGCGCACGCCCGTGACAAAGTTATACTCTGGAACTTCAATCTCCTCACCGTTCAGCAAAGCAATCAAGTCTTGTTCAAGCGCGGCATGGTCCACGGTATCGAAATTGTCGAAGTCGTAGGTGCCGTCGGGCAGTTTTGGCGTGTCCAACCGATTGACGAAATAGTCGTCGGTCGAAAACGAGATGGGTTTCAGTCCGCAAGCCTTGAGCTGTATGCTGACACGGCTGCAAAAAGTGGTCTTGCCGCTACTGCTTGGTCCGGTGATGAGAACAAGGCGCACCGGGCACTCACTGTGATAACGTCGGTCTATCTCCTCGGCAATCTGCACGATTTTCTTCTCCTGCAATGCTTCTGCCACTTGCACCAGCTCGCGCGCACGACCGTTTTGGCAGGCAAGGTTGACATCTCCCACTGTGCTCAGTCCCATGATATCGTTCCATTTCAAACTTTCTGAAAACACCTCGAAAGTTTTTGGCTGGTCGTGGGTCACGGCCAAACGGTCGGGATGTTCGCGGTCGGGAATGCGCATCAAAATCCCATCGCGATAAGCCTCGATGTCCCAGATGTTGAGATAACCGGTTGAAGGCACCAACCGGCCATAGTAATAGTCCGTCGTATTGTCCAAAGTATAATAATCGGTATAGGCCCTTCCGGTAGTTTCAAGCAGTCTGACTTTGTCGTCTTGCCCCAACTCCCTGAAGAGACGGATTGCGTCATCAATTCGTGCCTCGTGACGGTGGAACTGAACGTCCTCTTTCACGATGGTCATCATCCTCAAGCGAAGGGATGCGATTTCGTTGGAATCGAGATTCTTCCCGTTGTTTTTCTTGATGCGGCAATAGAATCCGCTCGACATGGGATGTTCCATGTTGAGTTTGCTGCCCTGAAACAAGTCTTGTGACGCCTTGTACAGGAGAAAACACAACGAACGGAAATAGACAAGGCGAGCGGTGTGGTGGCGAATATCGAGAAACTCAACGTCACGGCTGTTGAAAATGCGGAATTTCAAGCCCTGCGACACATTGTTGACCTTTGCCGAAACGATAGGATAAGGCCGTTCAAATTCAAATTCGGGCAAAACCTCGAGCAGGGTCGCACCTTCTTTGAATACTTTGCTGGTATTCGTGTTGATGCAATAGACTTGGAGCATATCTAGATGTTAGAGAAAATCATTCGTTTTCTTGGTTTTGCACACGATTAAGCGCATCAACGGCCAATTTGTAGTTCGGCTGGGTCTTCAATACATCTTTGTAAATTTCGATGGCTTGCGAATAGTCGCCCATCTGTTCCAGCACACGACCTTTGTTGTATTTGGCGTCGATATAGTCGGGATTGATTGTCAACGCCCTGTTGAAATGCTCCAACGCGGCCTCATTGTCCATGAGGTAGACATAGTTGACATAGCCTTTGTTGAACAGCACGATGTAATTATAGGGATACTTCATCAGGATGGTGTCGTAATGGGCCAAGGCTTCCTCGGGTTCACCGTGACTTTGGAGATACATCGCCAACTCATACCGTGCCGTGGGCATATCGGGGAACCGCTTCTGTGCTTTGCGAAGATATTCCAAAGCGTAAGACGGTTGCTGAACGGCATAGATACGGCTGATTTGCTCAACAGGATCATAAAAATCCTCATCCTGCTCAGCAGCCAACAAGAAGTTTCTCAAGGCATTGGCGGTGTCCTGCTTATAGGCCATGCAGCTCATGCCCTTGACGAAATAGGCTTTAGGGTTGTATGAAGAGAGGCCCAGCGCCTTGTCGACGTATGCGAAGGCGAGATTGAAGTTCTGCTGCAAGAGGTTAAGTTCGGCAAGTTTCACCAATGGACGTGCATCCAAGGCGTTGATACTAACGGCTCTGTTGAGTGTCGAAGCGATATTGTCTTGGTCTCCCAACGCATAATACACATCGGCCAGCAAGAGATAGGTATCGATGTTGTTAGGGTCTTGTTGCAGCGCCTTGTTGATGTCGACCATGGCCTGCCCCACTTGTTCATTGGCGAAATAGGCCTTGGCGCGACTCAGATAAAGGTGCGAATCGGTGCTGTCTTTGATGATGGAGTCGGTCAATATCCGGATGGCATCGTTGATTGTGACGGGAGCCGTCGGCTCGTCCGTCACATGGTTTGTTTCTGGTTTTGGCGTGTTGTTGCAGGCAAAAATGATTAGCAGCAAGCCGACAAATAGGATGGTTTTTTTCATTTGCACAGATTTTGTCATTGGTTTTCAGCCATCGGCTTTCTGCTATTGGTTTCCAAAAGCAGAAAGCCGATGGCTTCAATTCATTCTTCACCCTTTGCCAATGCCTCAAAGATCTTGGCGGAGAGTTCGTCTGAAAGTTCGGGATTATCACCAATGAGTTTCTTGACCGAGTCGCGCCCCTGAGCCAGTTTGGATTCTCCATAGCTGAACCACGATCCGCTCTTCTTGATGATGCCCAATTCCACGCCCAAGTCAACAATCTCGCCGCTACGGGATATGCCTTCGCCATAAAGAATATCAAATTCTGCCTTCCGGAACGGCGGAGCCACCTTGTTCTTGACGACCTTCACCTTGACCCGGCTGCCCATGACATTCTCTCCGTCCTTGATCTGGCTGATTTTTCGGATGTCGATACGCACCGAGCTGTAGAACTTCAATGCATTGCCGCCAGTGGTAGTCTCGGGGTTGCCGAACATCACGCCAATCTTTTCGCGCAGCTGGTTGATGAAAATGCACACGCAGCCCGTCTTGTTGATGGTGGCGGTGAGCTTTCGCATAGCCTGGCTCATCAGTCGGGCTTGGAGGCCCATCTTGCTGTCGCCCATCTCGCCTTCAATCTCACTTTTGGGTGTCAATGCCGCCACAGAGTCAACAACGATAACATCGATAGCCCCCGACCTGATAAGGTTCTCGGCGATTTCCAGGGCTTGTTCTCCATAGTCGGGTTGAGAGATGAGCAGGTTCTCCACGTCCACACCGAGCTTGGCGGCGTAAAAGCGGTCGAAAGCATGCTCAGCGTCAATAAAGGCAGCTATGCCACCTTTCTTCTGGGCTTCGGCGATGACATGCAGGGCCAACGTCGTCTTACCAGAACTTTCAGGGCCAAAAATCTCAATGATTCTTCCCTTCGGCAAACCACCCACACCTAAGGCGTAATCAAGTCCTATCGAGCCTGTGGAGATGCTCTCCATTTTTTCGACTTCGGCGCCCAAGCGCATGATGCTTCCCTTGCCAAAGCTCTTCTCAATGTTTCCTAATGTGGCTTCCAATGCCTTCAACTTCTCCTGCCTCAATTTTGCGGCTTCTTCCTGTGATTTTTCAGTAGTCATAGTTTTGTGGGTTATTAATTAAAGGTACAAAAATAATAAAGTTTGCAGTTCTGTCATCATTTTGCATGGATTTTATTTTTCGAAAAGCTCCAATGAACATTTCGGCCACAAAACAACAAAGACTGTCAAGACCGAGACGTTGAATAAACAATTGTTGTCGACAGCAGTCGTTTGCTGTCGGGCATATAATTTGGTAATAGCATTTTTTATGCGTTGGTTGTATACTCACCCGTAGCAGGAGCATCCTTTCAGGGCTACGACCTGTCGAGGAGTCTTCTTATTAAGCGGAGGTTGAAACCTCCGATGACATAGGGAAGCCTTTTCAAACATAATAATACGCTTCACTATTTAAATACATGAGCATTACATAATCGATGCGAGACTTTGGAACTACGGGGCGTTGGCTTCTAATAAATAAACCATCCCGACAGAGGGCGCATCCCTACGGGATGCAGGAACTCACACCAAACCACCTCAACACCCTCGCTCATCTTTGGCCGCAGCCGTTTTTCGTTGATTTGGGCGAAAGAAATCTTTCCCGTCCTATAAATCGTGTTCACCAACCAAATGTACTCCTAAATAATACAGGTGTTTTCATATTCAATGGTATTGGTTCTACTCCAAAAAGTCCTGAAAGGACGACCCCTGCCACATCGGAGGTTTCACTCTCCATCTAACAAAAAAAGCAGCCTAAATCCTCTTCCTCCCCCAGTCCGCTTTCCAAATATACATCAGCGAAATCAACCCAATGGAAATGTTGTAGAGCCACTCGGCAGTCCACACGCCAGCGATAGAGGAGACCTTGGTCATCACGTAGATGTAGCCGAGATAAACGATGAGCACGCCAAACTCCAAAGTCATGGCCGACGTGGTGTTGCCCGTGCCCGAGACAGCCTCGAAAAAAGTCATGGAGAAGGCACCCAACAGCGTAGCAACACAGATTACATACACCGATGGGACGGCTGCCTGTGCCAAAATCATATCATCAGTGTAGATTTGCAAGACCAAATGTGGGA
>JBGYWU010000117.1:0-9978 GCA_041842265.1 Candidatus Limimorpha sp.
AGTCGCTACACACCACGGTGAAATATGACGACAAGCTCTGGTTTGAAGTACAAATCCGCACCACCCGCATGGATGACATTGCCGAGACGGGTCAGGCGGCGCACTATTTATATAAAGGTGAGAAGCAGACCTCTGAGGAATGGCTTCTGAATGTGCGTGAGGTGCTTGAAAACCCCGGCCTCGTGTCGTTTGAGAATTCTTATAGGAAGATTTATAAATCTGAGAAAATCTTCATTTTCACGCCCGAAGGCGACCTGAAACAGCTGCCCGTGGGCTCCACGGTGCTTGATTTTGCCTATGAGATACACACCCAAGTGGGTGAGACCTGCAATGGCGCCCAAGTAAACGGACGCATGGTGCCTATCCGCCATGTGCTGACCAACGGCGACAAGGTGAAAATCATCACTAACAAGAAACAATCGCCCAACGCCGACTGGCTCAGCGCCGTTGTCACCGAAAAGGCCAAAAACAAAATCCGACGCTATCTTTTAGAGCAGGAGCTGAAAGAATCTGAAATGGGCAAGGGCATGCTGCAACGCCGACTAAAGAATTGGAAACTGCCTTTCTCGGAAACGGTGGTCGATATGCTGGTGAAGGAGTTTAAGTTGGAGAACGCGCTGCAACTCTACCATCAGATTTCCACCGAGAAAATCGACATTGCCGATGTGAAGCGTTTCTTGACTGCCAAGTTCGGTGAGAGTGCGGAAAAGGCGGAAAAGATCGTGTCCGGGCAGATAGAAACCTCGAAGAAGGGGCAATCCTCCGAGATGGAGGAGTCGCTTTCTATCGGCGAGGACATCGAAAATGTAACCTATAAATTGGCCAAGTGCTGCAAGCCCATCCCAGGCGACCACGTGTTCGGCTTTGTTACCAGCGACGGCACCATCAGCATACACCGCACCAACTGTCCCAATGCGAAGAGCATGCAGCAGCGTTATGGCTACCGTATCATCAATGTGAAGTGGAGGGGCGTTGGCGAACAGGGTTCGCAAGCCACCATCCGCATTTATGGTAGCGACATAATGGGACTGCTCGGAAAAATCACCAAAGTCGTTTCCGAGGATCTGGAGGTGAATATGAAAAACATTGTCCTCAATTCAGACAAAGAAGGATTTTTTGAGGGCAGAATCGTACTGCAAATCGCAGATGAGGAAGCCTTGGATGTGCTGATAGTCAGGATAAAAGAAATTGAAGGCATAATGGAAGTTGTTAGAATTGATTGAATTGGGGATGCTGGATACTGGGGGCTTGGACGGCGAAATCAACGCGGACTGCGGTACAATCGATTTGTATTGGGGACTGGATTTTGTTTGGGCTCATCGGGTCGCATAGACACAATTTGTATCTCTACAATTTCCAGATTGCCTCCACCTTCAAATCAGTTTTGTGGTTGCCCTCAATGAGTGTCAACCCGCTGCCGATGATGTTACGGTCGCTGTATATGGTGCGTCCTATGCGGGCATACAGTGTCAAGGCGTTGAAGGGTTTTACCTTTCCCAAGAGATAGATCCTCATGCCTTTGCCGTAGAGGGCAGGCACGCTAAAGGAATACAGCACATCGTTTTCGTAGGTGTAGATACGGGCATTGTAGTCTTTGGCATCGAAAATGGCATAGCGAAAAGTAAGACTATACGTTTTGTTTTCAGGCTTGTAGGCGATGTCTTGACTGAGGAAATAGCCATGCTCGTTGCTTCCGTCATCGTTTCGATAGTGGGCGTATTCGGCTTTGTTGATGAGATGGAAGTCCTTGCCAATCTGATAAATGATGTTGAAACGCGCGGCGTTCTTGGTGTAGAAGATCGGGTATTGGCTGAACATCAGGCCGTCAGTGGTGTTCTGCATCTTGGTCTTGGACCGCAATTGCAGGAAGGCATTGGCGCGTTTGCTAAAGCTGTGGCTGATGCGCAGGTAGTAGTCGTGCCCTCGGCTGGGTGCGTTGACTTGCGGGGTCAGCCAGGTGAACTGGAACTGGTCGGCGTAGGCAAGGATGGTCCAATAAGGCGCGGGAGCGGCCTCCACGCCAAGATAAATCCCGCGTTGCCCTTGGTTGCGGCTGCCCTCGCCAAAGGCGTTACCAAAGAGGTTCTGGTAAGCTTTGTCGTAGTTGCGATACAACACTGTGAAGTTCAAGTAACCCGCTGGTTTGACAGTCATCCCAATGAGTCCGGCGAACGAAACATTCTGAGCTTGCGGTTGCCGAGCACTGCCGAAAATTTGAATGTCGGTGTTATGGCTCATGGCAACCTCGCCAAAAAGTGCGTATTTCCCTTCCACATACTTGAAATCAATGCCTTGGTTGGTCAGTCTTTGGCCTTGGAAGTAGAACTGGTTGTAATGGTTGGGCCTGAGTTCGAGAGGTGCGCTAATCCAAGTGTGGTGGGCAGTGTAGCCGACCTCGAAATGGGCGATGGCGAAAGCCAAATGTCCGCCGATGACTTGCTGGCGTATGGCATGGCGGTCTTGAAGCTCGCCGATGGTACGGTGGTATCCTGTTTCTTGCAGGCTGCTGACGAGTTTGGCCTCGTTGAGGCTGTCGTCAACGCATACATTGGCGTCAATCAGTCTGTTGGAGTAGAACACGGTGCTGCTGAAGGGTGCTCTGCCGAGGGAAACTGCCGCACCGCGCATGAAGGCATACTCGCTGGCCGAGGCTTTTGACTTGAGGCCAAGGCCTTGCTTCATCACACTGCTGCCCGCGCCCGCCTTGCCGAAACTCGTGCCCGACCACAGTGTAAGCCCTTGCCCGAATGACAGATGGAAATCGCCCAATACGGCGGCTTTCACTATGCCTAAATCCTTGGTGTAAAGGTGGAAGCCCGCAAAATCGAAGCCGCGCTTGTAGTTGCCTCCCAGCAAGGCTATTAGGGTATCGTTGATCTTGTCGGTGAAAAACATTTCTCCCGCATCTTTCTCCAAAGTAAAACCCGCCCTGATTTTTTTCCTATAATTATAGGTGTATTTCAGCTGGTATTTCTGTGGACTGCCAAGATAGCGCGAGTTGGGTTGGGCCAAAAGCGCGGAGTCGTCAATGGGTAGGTAACCTTGTTGTCGCTCAAGGATTTGCTCATAACGCCCCACAACTTTATGCTTGCCATAGCGAGCCATTTTGTTGAGCGTGATATTGTCCTTGCCCAGGTCTTGTCCGATGCAAACCACAGGTCGGATGATGGCTATGGTCTGCTCGTCAAAGCCCTCCACCATTTCCAATTCGTTGAGGAACATGAAATCACCATAATAGCGGCGGTAATTCTGCAACTCCTCATATTTAAACACGCTGATCAGGCGTAGCTCAACCAGCCGTATCACCTCATCACTGTTGAGGTTGACGGGGTTTTCGCTGAAAAAAATGTAATTATCAATAAGATCCTCAAAATCAGTATCTTCTTCGCTGTCCTCCGCCAGCCTTTCAACCTGTTCGACGAGCAGACGGTTCAAGGCATCGGCACTGAGCGTATCGATGGCAATCTGAGCCTTCGCAAAGGAGACGGAAAACAAGGATAATATGATGACAACCAAGCGTTTCATTTCAATTTCCTATGTTGAAAATCATGCCGATTTGAACGGAAGTGCCCAACTCGTTGTGCAGTTGGGCCGCCACATTGATTTGTGCGAAACTGATGTAGTAACCAAAGCCGAAACTCAGAATGCCTGGGTTGGTTTGCAAGCCGGCACGGATGAAGATGTTTTTCACGGCTTCGTATTCCAATCCGCCGCGCAGGGCGACCCCCTCGTGTTCGGTGTTTTTTTCGATTTCGCACTGTCCGACGAAGTCTTTCGTGAACATGTAGGCCAAACCAAAACGCATGACGACGGGCAGTTTTTCGTGGTTGAGGGTCTGATCGAATCTGAAGTTGACGGGATTGAAGATATATGAGCCAATGGTTAGTTTGTCAGTAACTTGCGACTGTATGCCCAATTCAAAAGTGACAGCGCTGAATTTGCCGTAGTCGTTGCCGATTTTCAGCAAGAGGTAGTCGAGTTGCAGTCCGATTTGCAGGTAGTTTCCAAAGTCCTTGGCGTAGGAGAAGCCGAACTTGTTCTCGTTGTACGTTGATGAACCGAATTGGTTGAAGCTCAGACCTAAGCAACCGAACTTGGTAGGCAATGCGAAAGCTCCGCATTTGTAAGCCGTCTCGGCTAGCATAAAGCGGTTCTCGTAAAACAGACCGAGGCTGATTTTCTCCAAATTGGCCATCCCTGCCGGATTGTTCTGCATCGCCCAAAGTCCTTGCGAGGCAACCGAAGAACCTCCCATAGCAGAGGCACGGCCGCCTAACGGATGGATGATGTCGTAGGCTAAAACTGTTGATTCTGTGATAATTATAATAATGAAGAGTAGAATTTTTTTCATGTTCGGATTGTTTTTTAGTGCAAATGTATGGTTGATTTCCATAAAATACAAATAAAAAAGATAGAATTGTTTTTTTTTATTATTTTCGCAGTTCAAAAATCAGAAAACTATGATGTATGTTCTCATTTTCCTGGCTGTCCTGTTGGTTATTACGGGGTTGGTGGGATCCGTTGTGCCTGGCATTGCCGGTCCCCCTTTCAGTTATGCGGGGCTTCTACTGCTTTCATTTGTTGAAGGGGTTGAGCACACCTTGTGGTTTCTGATTCTTATGGGGGTGATAGGTCTGGTGGCTTTTTTGCTTGATTATTTTGTGCCTATTTGGGGAACGAAGAAATTTGGCGGCACAAAGCAGGGAATGTGGGGCAGCACGATAGGCTTACTGGCAGGATTGATACTCACCACTTTTTTTCATTTCGCTTTCATCGCCATCTTGGCGGGCCCGTTTTTTGGCGCATATATTGGAGAGCGGGTTGCCAATACCCCCAAAAAGGCCGCATGGAAATCGGCATTGGGTTCGTTCATTGGCTTCTTGTTGGGAACTTTTATCAAACTGGTCTATGCCTTTGTTTGTTTGTTTTATGTCGTAAAAGATATTATCTCGTTGATATGAAACAGGAAAATGAGAGGTTAGATGTCCGGGCTAATGATATTTCAGCAAAATAATGGAAACCAACATGGAAAACCAAGCGACAAAGTTTAAAGGAGATGGGGAAAATAACGATGATCGTGTCTTGAAAGAATTAGGCACCGATGAATTGGCAAGACTAATCCCAAGCTTGGACAAACCGTTTTCCACCTATCCCAAAGGATTGTACAACAGTAAGATGCTGTATGATGGGTACGACCATAACAACGAAGCTACCTTTGAGACTTGTTATGACACCAAGGTGTATCGGCATTATATTAGTCAAGGAAAATACGACCACACGCTTGACGAGACCTTGGCACGAGCCTTGCACGACCATTTCATTACCCATGCATTGTACCTGATGCTTGAGCATTACGATGAGAAGGATGCCGTTGGCGTGATGGGCGGCCATGCCCTACGGCGCGATGCCCCCGGATATCGTCAGATTGTTTTTCTAAGCAAAAGACTCACGGAGATGGGAAAGTTGATGGTGACTGGAGGTGGTCCCGGTGCCATGGAGGCCACGCACCTTGGTGCTTGGATGGCGGGTAGGAGTGAGGCTGAGACCAACGAGGCTGTGGATATGCTGGTGCCATCGCTTACCTTCAAGGACTCGGGATGGCTGTGTCGTTCTTTTAAGGTGATGGAGCGTTTCCCTTTGCGGTCGGATTACCGCAGCTTGGCCATCCCGACATGGTATTACGGTCACGAGCCGACCGCGCCTTTTGCCACCGACATTGCCAAATATTTTGACAACAGCGTGCGTGAAGAAGGTATCGTCACCATAGCCAAAGGCGGAATCATATACACGCCTGGCAGCGCAGGCACCATGCAGGAAATCTTCCAGGATGCCGGACAAAACCATTATGAGAATGTGGGTTTCGCCAGTCCGATGGTTTTCATGGGTAAGGACTACTACACCAAATACATTCCTGCCTACACGTTGTTGAAAGACCTAAGCGACCGCGGAATCTACAGAAACATGTTGCTCACCATTTCTGACGACAATGACGAAATCATTGAGGCAATAGTGAAGTTTAAGGAAAGAAAATGAAAAAAGGCACTTCGAGTGCCTAATAGTTACTACCAGTCCACGGCCATTCGTTGCATCGGCATCGTCATACATCTTGCACCTCCGCCACCACGTGAGAGTTCGTTGCCCTCAAAGGCAACGATGCACTTCTTGACATTGTCCAAGTTGACCCTGTTGTTGGCAACGTCAGCAGACGTAACGATGTTGAAACCAGCGTTGTTCAAAGCCTCCAGTGTGTGTTGGTTACGCCCGTAACCGATGAACTTTCCCGGCTCGAGGCAGAAGAAATTGCATCCGCTATGCCATTGTTCTCGGGCTGCCCAATCTTGGTTGTCATTACCACAATAGATAGGCTCAAGGTCAATGCCGATTTCTTTCAAGGCAGAGAGCAAGTCTGGGACTTCTTTGCCAACGGCTTTATTCCCGTCAATAGTGATGTGGAAGGTCTTATACATGCTGTTCATAATGACTGGCTTGTAAATCACACACTTGTCAACATCAATCATGGTAAATACCATGTCAAGATGAATGAACGACTCGGGTGTAAGCGGCAACTCCTGGAATATCAAGTGATTCACGCCCGGCTTGGTTTTAAGGTGTCCCACAAGGGCTTCCACACCGTGCATATTGGTGCGCGATCCTAATCCGCATGCAATCACATCGTTGCGAATAATCTGAACATCGCCACCTTCCACTGTGCCGATGCCGTGCGTGTCGTAGTTCAACACCGGATTGATAACCTTAGCGTCAAACATGGGATGAAGGTTGTAGATGCTATTGAGGATGAGGCACTCGCGGGAGCGTACTTGCGTTGCCATGTTGCTGATCATGATGTTGTCAAACATGGTGAAAGAAGCGTCGCGCATGAAGAATAGGTTGGGCAGAGGAGGCAGGGCAAAACGATCTTTGTTGATATAAGTGATGTCGTTCAAACGGACACCTTCAATAAGCTGGCGCGAGAGCTCTTCTGCTGATAGCGACTTAAGGTATGAAGCGAGGAAGACCTTGTCTTCAGCCTTACACACCCGGTCTACCAATGTGCTTTTGACGTTTTCCATCTGTAGGATGTCGGTCAGCAAGTCACCGATTTCGTGAACTGTGGCTACTTTTTGAAGTACCCTTTTGAAATAACTATATTCTTTTTGCGCCACTTGCATGTTCAAGATGTCGCTGAAAAGGAAAGTGTGCGCGTTTTCGGGGGTAACTTTCTCCAGTTCCGTGCCTGGCGCGTGTACCAATACATGTTGGAGCTTTCCAATTTCTGAGTTAATGTTAACTGTGATTCCTTGTGAATCCATAAAAAATGTTTTGGTGAAACAATAGGAGCTGAGATTATGCCTCCAACTCCAAAGATGGTGCAAAATTAGAAAAAATCTCCGGAAGCCACTCAAAAAAATTGGAAAATTGGGTTTGATTTCTGTATTTCAACACCCAAACCGCTGTCAATCATTGGATAGGGCGGCATCCCCATCCATGTTGTAGGTCCTGAAATGAAGTTTTTTTGGCTGATGGATGTTGAGATACAGCTCCTCGCAGTTGTCTGTGTTCCATTTGCCAACCAAAGAGGCCTCTTTTGTTAACATCGCGAGCTCACTAATGAAGTCTTTGCGGGGAATGGAGTATGCGCCCAAACTTCTCAGATGCTCCGTTTCCTGCTGACAGTCGATGAGCTTGAAACCGAGCTTTTGCAAAAATTGGTGCAGCCTGAAAAAAGCCACCTTGGAGGCATCGGTCACGGTGTGGAACATCGACTCACCAAAAAACACTTTGCCAATGGCAATGCCGTACAGGCCACCGACGAGTTCGTCTTCCTGATAGCTTTCGAAGGAATGGGCAATACCTAACTCATGCAAGCCACAATAGGCGTCCACCATTTCGTCATGAATCCAGGTGCCGTCTTGGCACTTGCGGGGTGTTCCCGCACAGTGTAGCATTACTTCGCGGAAGTTGGTGTCAATCCTCGGCTCAAATTTCCCCGATTTCAGCGTGTGTCTCAGCGACTTGCTGACTTTCATCTCTCCCGGTCGGATGATGAGCCTGGGGTCAAGCGACCACCAAAGCAAAGGCTCGTCTTCGTTGTACCAAGGGAAGATGCCGTTGGCGTATGCCACCACAAGTCGTTGTGGTGAAAGATCGCCACCAAAGGCCAGCAAGCCTTCTTTGTTGGCATGGTCGGCGGGCGGAAAGAAACAGTCGTCATCATTGAGTTGGTACAAAATGTTCATGACCTTACAAATGAAGTGCAAAAATACATATTTTTGCTGCACAAAACAAGACGATGACACGATATTTCATCCACATGGCCTACAACGGCAGCAGTTACCATGGCTATCAGATCCAGCCGAAGGCCGAGAGTGTGCAGGCAAAGGTGGAGCACTGTTTGAGCCTTAGGTTAGGGCAAAAGGTCTCTATCACAGGATGTGGTCGCACCGATGCGGGTGTCCATGCGCGGAACTATTACGCTCATTTCGACCTTGACAAGGTGATTGCTGAGGCGGAAACTCTCGCCCTTCAGATGAACGCCTTTTTGCCCGACGACATTGTCATCTATAGGATTTGGGAGGTCGCTCCCGATCTGCATGCCCGTTATGATGCCATCTCGCGCACTTACCAATATTACATCACCCGCACCAAGAACCCGTTCCATACCAACGACGCATACTTCCATTATGGCGATTTGGATGTGGAAAAGATGCAGGAAGCCTCCAATATTCTTTTTGAGTATGAAGACTTTACGAGTTTTTCTAAATTGCATACCCAAGTGAAAACCAACTACTGCAAGATCATGGAAGCCTGTTGGTTTGAGAAGGAAGGCATGCTGGTGTTCCGCATCAAGGCCGATCGGTTTCTGCGCAACATGGTGCGGGCCATCGTCGGCACATTGCTGGAAATAGGGAAGGGGCGCATGACTTTGGATGAATTCCGCGCCGTCATCGAACGCAAAGACCGCTGCGAGGCCGGAACTTCAGTGCCGGCGCACGCACTTTTCCTCGAAGAGGTAGAATATCCAAAGATTACGACGCCTTGAGTTTGGAATCTGAAACGCGGGGCATTGGGATTTTTTTGTATTTTTGTGCCAAAATCAGGCAGTCATGAAGATTATTACATTAGGCAGGGCCAATCTAAAGGTGAATAAAAACGGCTTTGGCGCTTTGCCCATCCAGAGGATTGGTGAAAAGGAAGCGGTATATCTGTTGCACAAGGCCTATGCCAACGGCATCACCTTTTACGACACGGCACGTTTCTACACCGACAGCGAAGAGAAAATCGGTGCGGCTTTCAGAGGCCGGCGCAGCAAAGTGCTTATAGCCTCAAAGACGGCTGCCACTACTGTTGAAGACTTTTGGAAAGACTTGCACACCACCTTGAGAAACTTGAAGACTGATTATCTGGACCTCTACCAGTTCCATAATCCCGACTATTGTCCGCGTCCAGGGGACAAACAGGGCCTATATGATGCCATGAAGGTGGCCAAACGCCAAGGTAAAGTACGGTGTATCGGTATCAGCAACCACAGGCAGAGGGTGGCCATGGAAGCTATTGAACGGGATTGTTACGACACACTGCAGTATCCATTTAGTTATCTCTCTTCCGCAGAAGACCAAAAGATTGTAGAGGCATGCTTCAAGCACAACATGGGCTTCATCTGCATGAAGTCGTTGGCGGGCGGTCTGATCAACGACTCAGCCTTAGCCTACGCTTTCTTGAACCAGTTCGACCATGCTTTGCCAATTTGGGGCATACAGCACGAGTACGAATTGGATGAGTTCATCTCCTATCAAGAACATGAGCCGGTGCTGACTTCGGCTTCATGGCGTAAGATTGAGAAAGAACGTGCCGAGATTTCGGGCGAGTTCTGCCGTGGATGCGGCTATTGTATGCCGTGCCCTGTAGGCATTGAAATCAATAACTGCGCCCGCATGAGTTTGCTGCTGCGTCGCGCACCGCTTGAGGTTTATCTCACCA
>JBGYWU010000118.1:0-6746 GCA_041842265.1 Candidatus Limimorpha sp.
AATTTAACGAAGTGATGGCAATAATATTGTTATTACTCTAAGCTTGTTTCGCGTTATTTTCCTGTGATGTAGGGTCAAGCCGGCAATGACGGTCCTACGGTTCCGTCCTTTATTGTAATCGTCCTGTCCGACATGGCGGCCAATTCAGGGTTGTGGGTGACGATGATGAAGGTCTGACCCAACTCTTCGCGGAGGCGGAAGAAAAGTTTGTGCAGTTCCTGCGCCGACTTGGAGTCGAGGTTGCCCGAAGGCTCGTCGGCCAAGACCACGGCAGGCTGGTTGATGAGGGCGCGTGCCACCGCAATGCGTTGTTGTTCGCCGCCAGACAACTCCGAAGGCTTGTGGCTTTTTCTGTCGGAAAGACCCAAGTAATCAAGCAGTTTTTCGGCTCTTTCAATGGACTCTTTCTTGCCTAAGCCACCGATGTAGGCAGGAATACAGATATTCTCAATTGCAGTGAACTCAGGTAAGAGGTGATGGAATTGGAACACAAAACCTATCTTTTGGTTGCGGAAGGCGGCCAATCGGGTGTCGTTCAGCTTGCCCACTTCGATTCCGTCTATGATGAGTTGTCCTCGATCCGCTTTGTCCAAGGTGCCGATGATGTGGAGCAGGGTGGTCTTGCCCGCTCCCGAAGCGCCTACAATGCTCACGATTTCGCGTTTGGCGATATGGATGTCAATGCCTTTGAGCACTTCCAGACTGCCGTATGACTTGTGGATGCCTGTTGCTTGAATCAAAGCTAGTCATTTTAGGCCGCAAAAATACGAAAAATATGTGTATCTTTGCAGACTTTGCTAAACAATATCGATTGTGGATTTCAAACTTAACTCTGATTTCCAGCCTACCGGTGACCAGCCCGAAGCCATCAAACAGTTGGTGGACGGACTGCAGCGTGGCGAACG
Source organism: Candidatus Limimorpha sp. (assembly GCA_041842265.1). Taxonomy (GTDB): domain Bacteria; phylum Bacteroidota; class Bacteroidia; order Bacteroidales; family F082; genus Limimorpha. The sequence goes on from JBGYWU010000118.1 coordinate 906, forward strand.
CGCCCAAACACTGCTCGGTGTGACGGGTTCGGGCAAGACCTTTACCATAGCCAATGTACTGAAACAAGTGAATAGACCCGCTTTGGTGCTGAGCCACAACAAAACCCTTGCGGCGCAGCTTTACGGTGAGTTCAAGCAGTTTTTTCCTGAAAATGCAGTAAACTATTTCGTTTCTTATTACGACTACTATCAGCCAGAGGCTTTCATCCCCGCCACCAACACATATATTGAAAAAGACCTCGCCATTAACGCCGAAATCGACAGGATGCGTTTGGCCACAACTTCGGCCTTGCTTTCGGGACGGCGCGATATCATTGTGGTTTCCTCGGTGTCGTGTCTTTATGGAATTGGCAATCCTGAGGATTTCGGCAAGAATGTGATTTATCTGGAACGTGGAATGAAAATTGCCCGCGACGAAGTGGCCAAAGCCTTGGTCGGCGCCTTATATGTGCGAAACGAGATTGAGTTCACGCAAGGCAAGTTCAGGATGAAGGGGGAAGCGATGGATGTGTTTCCAGCATACGCCGATTATGCCTACCGCATCGTGTATTGGGACGATGAGATCGACAGCTTGGAGATGTTCAACCCAGTAACAGGAAGAAGGATGGAGGAACTTTCGGAACTGACGATTTTCCCTGCCAATATCTTCGTTACCTCGCAAAGCAAGCTAAACGCTGCTGTAGTTGAGATCCAAGATGATATGTTCAAACAGGCCGAATATTTTCGTGAGATTGGGAAAGCATTGGAGGCTAAACGTTTGGAAGACCGTGTGAACTACGATATTGAGATGATGAAGGAACTCGGTTATTGCTCCGGCATTGAGAACTATTCCCGATACTTTGACGGACGCAGTCCGGGGACAAGGCCGTTCTGCCTGCTCGACTATTTCCCTGACGACTTCATCACCATCATCGACGAGAGCCATGTTACCATTCCTCAGGTCAGAGGCATGCATGGCGGTGACCGCTCCCGCAAGCAGACTTTGGTGGAGTATGGTTTCCGCTTGCCGTCGGCATTGGACAATAGGCCTTTGCAGTTTGATGAGTTTGAGGCCCTCACGGGACAGACCATCTATGTTAGTGCTACGCCCGCCGAATTTGAGTTGCAGCAGAGTGAGGGCGTGTATGTGGAGCAATTGATTCGTCCTACGGGTTTGCTTGACCCAGTAATTGAGGTGAGGCCGAGCTTAAACCAGGTTGATGACCTAATAGATGAGATTCACAAGGTGACTGAGAAGAACCAGCGTGTGCTCGTCACCACCTTGACGAAACGCATGGCAGAGGAACTGAACACTTATCTCAACAACTTGAAGATCAAGACACGATATATCCATTCTGATGTGGACACCATGGAGCGTGTGGAGATTTTGCAAGGCCTGCGCTTGGGCGACTTCGATGTGTTGGTCGGCGTGAACCTTTTGCGTGAGGGCTTGGACCTGCCCGAGGTGAGCCTGGTGGCCATACTTGATGCTGACAAGGAGGGCTTTCTCCGTTCGGAGCGTTCCTTGACACAGACCGCAGGACGAGCTGCCCGAAACGCTGAAAGCAAGGTCATCATGTATGCCGACACGATTACGGATTCCATGCGCAAGACCATTGATGAGACGGCACGCCGCCGTGCGAAGCAGATGGCATACAACGAGGCGCATGGCATTGTGCCTAAGACCATCGTCAAGGCAGTCGACAACACGTTGGGTACATTGAAAGGCAACCAGCCTTCTCCTGTGGCTTATTCGAAAAAAAGTGATTCCGCTACGATGGCCGCCGAAGGTCAAGTCGTCTATTTGTCGAAGGAACAGCTTCAGAAAGCCATCCAGCAAGCCAAAAAGAGCATGGAGCGGGCCGTCAAGGAGATGGATTTTCTTGCTGCGGCACACTATAGGGACGAGATGCTGCAATGGCAAATTGAGATTGAGAAAATGCAATAACCATGTCAGCAGCCACACGAGCTATATTACAGCAATATTGGGGCTATCCCAGTTTCCGTCCCCTCCAGGAAGACATTGTCGACTCAGTGATGGCGGGGAAAGACACGCTGGCGCTATTGCCCACGGGTGGCGGCAAAAGCATCTGTTTTCAGGCGCCCACCATGGCAATGAAGGGCTTGTGCCTTGTCATCACACCGCTTATTGCGCTGATGAAGGACCAAGTGGCGCATCTTGTTGGGAAGGGCATACCTGCTGCGGCCATCTACTCGGGTATGCACCCCGATGCCTTGGAATTGGCTTATAACCAAGCGGCTTACGGTCGTTTGAAGTTCCTCTATGTCTCGCCTGAGCGCTTGCAAACCAACGCTTTTATCGAGGCTTTGCGCATGATGAAGGTCTGTTTGCTGGCCGTTGACGAGTCGCACTGCATCTCGCAATGGGGTTACGACTTTCGTCCACCGTATCTGAAGATTGCCGATATTAGACCCTATATTCCCAAGACACCCGTTCTAGCCTTGACCGCTACAGCGACGGCCAAGGTGGTCGACGATATCCAATTCCGTCTCAGTTTCAAGGAGAAAAATGTCTTCCAAAGCAGCTTCGAGCGACCCAATGTAACCTACAACGTTTGCCACGAGGCCGACAAATATGGCATTTTGCGCCGCAAGTTGGAAGCCATGACCGAAGGCAGTGCCATCGTGTATGTGCGCAACCGCAAGCGCACCCAGGTCATCGCCGACTGGCTCAATTCGGTGGGCATATCCGCGACCTTCTATCATGCTGGCTTGGACACCCAGACACGCGACCAACGTCAAAACCTTTGGATAAAAGGCAGGGTGAAGGTCATTGTTGCCACCAATGCCTTCGGCATGGGCATCGATAAGCCGGATGTGCGCCTCGTCATCCACATGGACTTGCCCGACAGCATTGAGGCCTATTTCCAAGAGGCGGGTCGTGTGGGCCGCGACCTGAAGCCTTCTGAGGCCTTCCTGCTTGCTTCGTCAGCCGATATAAAGAAACTACAGGAGAATCTGGCACAATCGTTCCCTGAATTGGATCGCATAAAATTGATATACAATGCTTTGGGAAACTATTTTAATCTTCCTGTGGGTGCCGGGGAAAACGTCTCTTTTCCATTGCTCATGGGTGATTTTGCTACTCATTATGGTTTCAATGTGATAGAGGTGTTCCATACTTTGAGAATTCTTGAAAAAGAAGGCTTCTTGTTGCTTTCTGACAGCTTCGAAGAACCATCCAAGGTATGGATAAAGGTTTCGAGGGATGAACTATACGGATTTCAGGTCAACAATCCAAAATACAGTGAGTTGATAAAGTGTATGTTGCGCAGTCTCCCAGGAGTGCTTACTGATTTTGTGAGGGTCAACGAAGAGGTTTTGGCAAAAAAAACGGGGCAGACGACAGAAAAGGTTGCGGAGCAATTAAATAAATTGGAGGCATACAATTTCTTGTCTTATGCGCCGCGCAACGACAAGCCTCGAGTATTGTTTTTGACCGAGTTTGTCGATGGCAAGCATTTCAATCTTTCCAAGGAAAACTATCATGACCGAAAAAAAGATGCTGAGGCACGCGTGAAAGCGGTTGTTGATTTCGTGAACAACGATAAGGAATGCCGCAGTGTGCAGCTGCTGCGCTATTTCAATGAGAAGACAAAAAAGACCTGCGGCCGCTGTGATGTGTGCTTGAAACAGAAGAAATATCGGGTCTTATACGACACTGTGGAGGAAAAACTCGAAACCGTAATGAGCGAGACGGCTCGTTCGATGGGTGAAGTGATGGAAAAATGCAAGGAATTTGAGGAGGAGCAGGTGCTTGATGCCATCCGTTTCCTTGTTGACAACGGGGTGTTGGAAATGGGGAAGGACGGCTTGGTAAGAAGAAACGACAACAAAAAAAGCCGTCAAGAATGACGGCTTTTTTTGTTGTTCAATCTTGACTTATTTCTTCAGAATGTTTGCAGCGGGTTTGAACTTCACAACTTTCTTCGCTTTAATCTTGATGGACTTACCTGTTCTGGGATTGCGGCCTTGTCTGGCGGGGCGCTCTGACACGCTCATAGTTCCGAAACCGACGAGGGCGATTTTACCGTCCTTCTTCAGCTCCGCTTTAGTGACATCCATGATGGCGTCGATAGCCTTTCTTGCATCGACCTTGGTCATGCCAGCCTTTTCGGCGACGGCATCGATTAATTCTACTTTGTTCATATTTAATAAAATTAGTGGTTAAACTTTTACCCGACAAAAATAATGTATTTTTGAATAATGCAAGCATTTTTTCAAAAAAAATCACTTTTTTTTCAAAAAAAAGTAAAAATAAAGGTAAAAATACCTTACAATGCTCATTCGGTGGCTGTTTTCCAAGGCCCAATCAGTGGTGTTCCCCTCAAGAAGTCGGTTATGCTCATGGCTTTTTTCCCGGCTTGTTGGACATGGGTCAGGTGGATGAATCCGTCGGAAACTGCGATTTTAAGATATTTCTTATTGTCGGTTACCACACATCCCATGGCGACACTGGGAGTGCAGCTTTCGATTCGGGACATGTATATTTTCAAATCGATGACATCGCCGTTTTCGGATTGCAGTTGGGCGTGGGCGGCGGGGTAGGGCGATAGGCCTCGAATATGGTTGTACACGGTCTGGCAGTTCCGGCTCCAGTCCACATTGCAGAATTCCTTTGAGATTTTTGGGGCTGGCTTTAAGACTTGGTCCCCTGAGAGTGTCTCTTGAGGCAATGCTTGAACGGATCCGTTTTCAATTTTATTGATGGTCTCAACGACCACCTTGTTGCCTAATGCCATCAGTTTGTCGTGGAGTTCGCCCGCCGACTCGTCGGGCCGTATGCCAACGCTTTGTCGCATGATGACAGCTCCTTTGTCTATCTCCTCGTTGAGGAAGAATGTGGTCAGCCCTGTCTCTTTCTCCCCGTTGATAATGGCAAAGTTGATGGGAGCGGCGCCCCGGTATTGGGGCAGGAGCGAGGCGTGGAGGTTGAAAGTGCCAAGTGACGGCATTTGCCATACTACGGCAGGCAGCATCCTGAATGCCACAACGATAAAGAGGTTGGCCTGGAAGGCAGCCAATTGCCTTAGGAACACAGGGTCTTTCAACCTCTCAGGCTGGAGCAGGGGCAGATTGTGCTCTAATGCGGTTTTTTTCACATCGGAATGCTGTATTTTCCGTCCGCGACCGGCGGGCTTGTCGGGCATGGTAACGACAACCGCCACTTCGTAGCCTGCATTGAGTATGGCTCCCAGTTGCGAAGCGGCGAATTCGGGCGTGCCAAAATAGGCAATTCTAATGCTTTTCTCCATTTGCCATAAAAAAAAACCTGACCTTTTGGCCAGGTAAACACTAAAAAAATAAATTTACTTTATCTTTTCTTCGAGATAGGCAATGGTCTTGCTGATTTCGAAAGCCTCGTTGCTGTTCGGGAATTCCTTCTTCAAGGTCTTGTACGTATCCAGGGCTTTGGAATAATTGCCCAAAATTTCGTAGGTCATGCCTAACTTGACCAAGTGCATCGGAGAGGTGAAGTCGTTGGCGTTCTTATTTGCGGCTTTCTCGTAGTAGGAAATGGCATTCTGTTGGTCGCCGAGTTCGAGGTAGCAGTCGCCGATAAGGCCTAAAGCCAAAGGAGCAAACACCTTATCGTTGTTGTCGTATTTCTTTAGGTATTCGATGGCGTTTTGGTAGTCGCCTTGCTTCAAATAGCAGAGACCCGCATAGTAGGCGGCGAGCTTGCCAGCCTTGGTTGAGCCGTAGTCGTTGACAATGCTGAGGAAACCGACATTTTCGCCGTCGCCGTTCAAAGCGGTGGCATAGTCCTCGTTTTGCATGTAATACGAGGCAAAGTCAACAACTTTGGTGGCTTTTTCCTCAAAACTGATTTCGCTCGGG
>JBGYWU010000119.1:0-3481 GCA_041842265.1 Candidatus Limimorpha sp.
TTCCACCCATTGTTCAAATCAAAGATTCTTGGCATCAAAGTGAATGGTGTAACAAAGATTGCCTGCGACAAATGGAATGTTAACATTGATGTGTCTGACACGGAGTCCAACTTTTCATGTTTTGGCTTTATAGTTAGTGGATTGAAATACAGTGATGTAAATGTTTATTGGAACAATGAGAAGCTTCCACTGATAAGACCTTGGGAGTTCGACAGGTTCCCTAAGACACCTTGGTTTTCGGAAGCAAACGTGGCCTATAACAAGTCCATGATTTTTGGCGGTGACATCCAATGGCATGATTTGTGGTCGGAACTGAGCATCAATTACTATATGGTAGCTCCTACTTTCCGCCGCCCTATTGATTCGGACATGATCAATTTCGTCTTTGAGTTCTCCGGCATGTCGAAGCCCTTTTCGTTTGAGACGGAGAATTTGGTCTTCAATTGCTTCCCCGCCCTCAATGTTACCAAGAAGGATTTCTCCTTGTCGAAAGCCGAGCCTATCACCAAATTGGCAGTTGAACCCGGGTTTGAGGAAGATGAGAATGAGACGGTCAGGTCGATTGCAGTTGCCCCAATGGAAAACAATCATCAGGACTTCTTCATGAACCTCATCAAGAATGAGAATTGCCCCCTGGAAAACTATGATAAGTTCAGCATAAAGCGGTATGGATGTGAAAGGTTTAATATCAACGAACTGATTCGTTTGGCCGACCAGCTATCAGCCCGCTATGAATCGGATTTCTATGCCTTCCAGAAAATCCACAAGATGCAGAACACGGATAAGGTCCGCCGATTGAGCATTGTGCTGAAAGATGTTATAGAATCCATCACAAACAACAAGGTGCCAAGAACGGGTGTTTATGCCGTCTTGAAAAACGGCAAGACCGAGAATGACATCAAAATTCAGTTTTCGGCCTTGTTTACTGACGGAGCCTATTCCAACGACATTGATGTGTTCAGCGAGGTCATGCCCCCGAAGACTTTTGACAAGAAAGAAACCCGCCTGCTTTTCAAAACCTTTGGCGGCAGGAACGAAATCATTGATAAGGACGAGAAGAACATGCTCGCCAAGTATTATGCCCGTACCAACGACCGTATCGTGACCCGTGCCGACCTGAAGGCTTTCTGTTTCCGCTATTTCATCCAAAACGGCTTCGGCAACGCGCTCCTCGACGTTACCAGCGTGATTGAGCGCAATGAAGGCTTGGCGACACAACATGTTACTCTTCAGTTGAAAAACGATTTCGTAAGGGACAGGGAAGACATTCCCGTGCTGATCGACCGCCTGAAGAAGTTGATTCAGGTTCGCAGTGTCAATGTGATTCCTGTTGTTGTGGAATACTTGGCTGTAGTGTAACCGCTACTTTTTGGGCTTCATCCAATGTAACCCATTGGTAGGCTGTGTTTTTCCTCAACCATGTCATCTGCCGTTTGGCATATTGCCGCGTGTGGGTTTTGATTTGCGCAATGGCTTCCTTGAGGGTGCATTGCCCCTCAAAGTAAGCGAACAGCTCCTTGTATCCGACGGTATTCAGCGCGTTCAGATGGCGTTTGGGGTACAAGGCTTTGGCTTCTTCCAATAGACCCTGTTCTATCATCATGTCCACACGCTTGTCGATGCGCTTGATGAGGGCTTGGCGGTCCCACAAAAGGGCGTATTTCTTGATGTGGAAGCTGCGCTCAACGGCAATGCCTTTGCGGAATGCCGAGAAAGGTTGCCCCGTTTGGTAGCAGACTTCCAAAGCCCTTTGCAGTCGCCGGGGGTTTTGTTGGTCAACGATGTCAAAATACCCAGGGTCAAGGTGCTGTACTTCGTCTTGCAAGGCTTTCAAGCCGCCTTCTTCAAACAGTTGTTGCACTTTTCCCCTGATTTCGGGCCACACATCGGGCATAAAGTCTATACCGTGGCAGACTGCGTCAATGAAGAGGCCTGATCCTCCTGTCATAATAACGGTGTCGTGTGTTTTGAAAAGCTCATCCAAAAGTCGCATGGCATCCCGCTCATAGTCTGCCACATCGTATTTGTCCTCGATACTGATGTGGTGCACGAAATAGTGTTTGGCCTGACTCAGCTCTTCCATTGTGGGTGCGGCTATGCCGATGCGCATCTCTTTGTAGAACTGCCGGCTGTCGGCAGAGAGGATGACGGTGCCCAAGGCCTTGGCTATCTCGATGGAGAAAGCGGTCTTGCCCGACGCGGTGGGGCCAGCGACGACAATGAGGGTCTTCATGACTCCAACTTCTGCGGTACGGGACCGTTGTTGGCCACGACTATCGGTTCGCTTATCTCCTTCTGCACGCTGAGACCGAGTTTCCTGCCTTCTTCCTTCATGAAAGCGTATGCCTCGTCGAAGTTGTTGCCGATGGTCCCGTCCAGAATGGCTTCGCGAATGGCGTTCTTGATGATACCTACCTTACGTCCTCCTGGAATGTCGAATGTTGCCATAATGGCGTTGCCGTCGATGGGAGGTTGCCAATTGCGCAAATGATCCTTGGCTTCAATCTCCTTCAGTTTCTCCTGAACTATCTCGAAGTTGTGGTGGAACCTCCTCACTTTTTCGTCATTCTTTGAAGTGATGTCGGCATGGCAGAGCAGCATGAGGTCGTCGATGTCGTCACCCGCATCGAAGAGCAGTCTCCTCACGGCGGAGTCTGTAACGGTGTCCTCGGCCAGCACGATGGGGCGGAGGTGGAGCAAAACCAGCTTCTGCACATATTTCATCTTCTCGTTGAGCGGCAACTTCATGTCGGCGAAGATCTTGGGCACCATCTTTGAGCCTTTGAACTCATGCCCGTGGAAGGTCCAGCCAGTGCCGTCTTCCCAGCGTTTGGTCTGGGGCTTTGCGATGTCGTGCAGCAATGCGGACCAACGCAGCCAGAGATCATCGCTTTTCACTGCCACATGGTCAAGCACCTGAAGCGTGTGCAGGAAGTTGTCTTTATGGCCTCTGCCTTGCACAATTTCCACGCCTTTCAGTTGTATCAACTGTGGGAAGATGAGTTTCAGCAGGCCGCTCTCATCCAGCAGTTTAAACCCTCTGGACGGCTTTGGCGAGAGGATGATTTTGTTCAGCTCCTCGGTAATGCGTTCCTTTGAGACGATATTGATGCGTTCGGCGTTGTGCTTGATGGCATTGAACGACTTGGGGTCGATGTAGAACTTCAGTTGTGATGCGAAACGAACAGCACGCATCATGCGGAGCGGGTCGTCGGAATAGGTGATGTCAGGGTCGAGCGGCGTGCGGAGGGTCAGCTCCTCCATGTCGGCCATACCGTTGAATAAGTCGATGAGGGCGCCGTAGTCCTCCGGGTTAAGGCTGAGTGCCATGGCGTTGATGGTGAAGTCGCGGCGACTGATGTCGTCTTCCAAAGTGCCGTTTTCAACCACAGGCTTGCGGCTGTTGCGGTCATACGATTCTTTTCTTGCGCCCACAAACTCCACTTCCAAGCCATTGTAACGAATCATGGCCGTTCCGAAA
>JBGYWU010000120.1:0-4416 GCA_041842265.1 Candidatus Limimorpha sp.
GAGGCGGGGGAGACCCTGCCTCCCGCTGACGCGGAAGAAGATTACACACAAAAAAGAAACAGCTCCCTATTCGGGGGCTGTTTTTTTGTGCCTTGTCGTGCCGTTGAGACGCCGGTAACGACCTATGAACTGACCCTCCTCATCAGCATCCGTCATTCTGGACCCGATCCGGAATCCCCTTAAAGGAAACCTTCGCTGCCGCGCGATTGTATCGCGTGGTAATAAAAATCCAAGGACCACGCGATTCCATCGCGCGGCAGCGGAACATAAGCCCTTCACGAATAGCCGTGTGGCGTGTTATCCTCGTCAGGAGATTCCAAATCAAGTTTGGAATGACCACCGAGGATGAGGCGTGCGGAATGACGTTTTTTTCTGCATTTTCTGCGTGATGATTTTTCGTTGAACTGACCCTCCTCATCAGCATCCGTCCTTTTGGACTTGATCCGGAATCTCCTCATCATTGGTGTTGACTCGATAGAATAATGATCCTCGTCAGGAGATTCCAAATCAAGTTTGGAATGACCACGGGGGATGAGGCGTTTGGAATGACATTTTTTTCTGCGTTTTCTGCGTGATGATTTTTCGTTGAACTGACCCTCCTCATCAGCATCCGTCATTCTGGACTCGATCCGGAATCTCCTCATCATTGGCATCACCTTACTAGAAGAAATATCCTAGTCAGGAGATCCAAAATTGATTCCGTGCCAGGTCCGGAAAGACGGTGTTTGGAATGACCCACGGATGATGAATAAACCGTTCCAGAAATGGAGGTTGTAGATTGTGGATATGCGATCGCTGAGTGCATATAAAAAGACACTGCGGGAGAACCTCGCAGTGTCAAACAAAGTTGTCATGCGGAATAGAATGACAACAGGAACTATTGATTAACTGATAAATAAAACAAACTCACCTGATTATTTCCAGATTTCTTCGTCTGACGGCACTTGGATTCTTGCCGAAAGCGGAGCAACACGGGTGATGTTCAGAAGGTGCTTGTAGGTGAAGTTCTCCGAAATGGAGTTGTTGCCCCATGAACCGCAGCCTAAGGTGTTGGTTACGGGCAAGCCGTTCTGGATGGAACCGCCAGCAGTGGTGGCACAGATGGCGTTCACAATCAGACGGGATACCGAAAGTTCGGTACCAGCCTTGATGATATTAGCCTGGTTGTTGGAGTGCAAGCCTGCTGTGTGACCGTTGCCTTCAAATGAAAGGTTGGTCTGGGCAATCTCGATGGCTTCGTCAAAATACTGATAGGGGAAGGCTGCCATTACCGGGCACATCTTTTCCTTGCTGATGGGATCGTTGGGACCATAGCTGCCGTTCGATTCTACTACGAGAACTCTTGTGTTCTGAGGCACTTCGATACCGGCTTTCTTGGCGATGGTCTGCACGGATTGTCCGACAACGTCTCTTGCCGTGTGGCCATCTTCAAAAATAGCATTGATGATCTTTTCTCTTTCTTCCTTGTTGGCGATGTAAGCACCGTTCTTCCTGAAGGCATCCATGACGGCTTCTCTTTGTTCCTTGGGATAGATAAAGCTTTGTTCGCCCGAGCAGATGATGCCATTGTCGAAAGAACGTCCGGTGACGACCTTGCCTGCAACATATTCAAAGTCAATATGTCTGTCGAGGATTACCTGTACGTTACCGGCACCTACGCCGAAAGAAGGCTTGCCCGATGAATAAGCCGATTTCACCATAGGCATACCGCCGGTAGCTACGGTCACGTCGCACAAACTCATCAAAGCCTGGGTCTTTTCCAAAGTGGGATCTTCAACCACTTGAACCATGCCTTCCGGCACTTCCATAGGAGCAATGGCTTCAAGGATGAGCTTCACGGCAGCGGTCGAGCACTTCTTGGCTTTGGGGTGAGGAGCAATAATGATGGCATTCTTCGTTTTCAGTGCGAAAGCAATCTTCGACATCGGGGTAACGATGGGGTTGGTCATGGGGGTAACGCCGACCACCACACCGATAGGCTTGGCAATCTCGATCAATCCTGTTCTTTCGTCGATATTCAGGATGCCCATTGATTTTTTGCCTTTCAGGTCGTACCACACGCCTTTCGACTTGTTCCTGTTCTTAGCCACCTTATCGGTGTAAACGCCCATCTGGGTCTCTTCAATGGCAAGCTTTGCCAATTCTTCGGCATGGTCAAAAATAGCTCTTGTAGCTAACTTGATAGTAGCATCCACATCGTCTTGGTCAAAATGGCTGCAGTAAATAGCTTGGGCCTTTCTGGCCTTTTCAATCATTGATTTTACTTCATCAATTGCGTTCATATCTGTAATATTAATTGAATTGTTGTATTTTGAATTGATTTAATTAATAAAGAGCTTGATAAATACTTCTTATCTCATCCCTTGACAGCGGCACGTAGTTGTTGGCCAGCAAACGCTGCTGGGTGGCCAGCACGCTGTCGGTGAAGCCGTCGATTTCTTCGGGCTTCATGCCGTAGAAGCTCAACTTGTTCTTTTGGGTGAGCTGGTTCAGCAGTTCGTCGATCTTATCGTAGATGAGGGCTTGGTTTTTCATGCACTCTTTTCCTAACTTCATGGCATCAATCAGAATGAGGTTGAGATCCTTGATGGCGCCGTTCGGGTTCTTGCGGAAATACAGTTTGAAGACTTCCGTCAGAAACTGGTAGTTGGATTCGCCGTGCGGCACGTGGTAGTTGCCGCCCAAAGGATAGGAACAAGCATGGACTGCGCCCACACCGGCATTACCGAAAGCTACACCGGCAAAGTTACTGGCGATGATCATGTCTTCGAAATTCTCGAAACGATGGTCGGGGCCTTTTTCTGAAATGCCCATGAATACCTTGGTAATCATGTAGATGGCCTCGGTGGAGAATATCTTGGTATAAGGATTGGCCTTGGGCGAGAGGTAGGATTCCATGGCGTGAATCAGAGCATCGATGGCGCTGAATACGTAGAACTTGAAAGGCAGTCCCTTGAGCATTTCGGGGATAAGGACGGCGTCGTCAGCCAAAATAGCCGGATCGGCGAGACCCATCTTGGTGTGCTTCGACTTGATTTCGGCAATCGAAATGTTGGTGACTTCGCTGCCGGTGCCACAGGTGGTGGGAATGATGACTAAGGATTTTTCCTTGACAATCGGGATTTTGTGCTCAAAAGCATCCGTCACGTCTTTTACGCCTTTCAGAGCGAAAATCTTGGAGATGTCAATGACGGTACCGCCGCCAACACCAATCACTCTGTCGTATTCCAAGTTGGCAATGTCAGCCAAGATGCTGTTCATCATCTCGTCGGAAGGCTCTCCGTTGCCGTATTTCTCTTGCATCACGAAATGGCAAGGCAGTTGAAGGTCTTTCATGAAAGGATCATACAGGAAGGACTGTGTGATGACAAGGTCTCTTTCGTTGAGGTTGAACTCTTTGGCGAAGTCAGCAAAAGTGTTGAACTTGCTGATCTTGGTTTTCAAATTAAACATTATCATTTTCCAAATCTTTTAATGTATTCATTCTGAAGTTCTTCCCTGAAGTCGGGATGAGCAATATTGATCAATTCCCGGGCACGTTGGCGCAAGGTCTTGCCTTTGAGGTGTGCAATGCCGTATTCGGTCACTACATAGTCCACGTCGTTTCTCGAAGTAGTCACGGCGGCACCTTCGGCGAGCAGGGGCACGATTCTGGAGACTTTGCCTTTGGCAGCCGTCGAGGGCATGGCCATGATGGAGATGCCGCCTTTTGAAAGGGCAGCGCCACGTACGTAATCGACTTGTCCGCCGGTTCCGCTGAACTGTTTGTACCCGATGGTTTCCGAAGCCACCTGACCCATCAGATCGACTTCGATGCAGGAGTTGATGGAAACCATGTTGTCGTTTTTGCCGATGATCCACGGGTCGTTGACATAATCGACGGGATAAAGCTCCACGTCGGGGTTGTTATCGACAAAATCGTATATTTTTCTTGTTCCCATGATAAACGTCGAGATGAGTTTACCGGGGTGCAATGTTTTTTTCTTTCCGTTGATGACACCGGCTTTGACGAGGTCGATGACGCCGTCGGAGAACATCTCCGTATGGATGCCGAGGTCTTTTTTTTCTGTCAGGAAAAGCAGCACGGCATCGGGAATAGCGCCAATGCCAAGTTGCAAGGTGGCTCCGTCCTGAATCAGCGAAGCGCAGTTTTTACCGATGTTGCGTTCCACATCGGTGATGACCGGATTGGGGATTTCCGGCAGCAGGTAAGCGCATGGGACGATGTAATCGATTTCCGAGACATGGATTTTGTTTTCGGGTCCCATGGTGAAAGGCACGGTCTCATTGGTTTCGGCAATGACCACCTTGGCCTTTTGAGCGGCAGCCTTGGCATAGTCGCACGACACGCCGAAGCTGCAATAGCCTTCTTCGTTGGGAGGGGTGACCTGAACGACGGCAACGTCAACAGGGAAA
>JBGYWU010000121.1:0-3935 GCA_041842265.1 Candidatus Limimorpha sp.
AACCTGTTTGTTTTTAACGACGGAGACAGTGGAAAAGTCAAGTGCGATACCTTGCAATACGTTGTCAGCTATGACATGACCTATGTGGATGATTCGACAAAATATGATCCGAAGACGGAGCTGATGCAGCTTGAAATAGGTAAACGATGTACCAAGTTCTACAGCTATGAAAGGATGCAGATGGACTCTGTCATGGAGGCAAGGGTTAGACAAGGGAACTATGACTTCAACGATCTGGCGGGTGGAAATATCGAATGGGAGCTGTACAAAGGGCATCCTAAGGAGGGGCATACCACTTGGTTGCAATCTGTGGGATCGAACAGGTTTATGGTCGTAGAACCTATCACCATGCCCGAGTGGCAACTGGACGGCGACTCTACGATGGACATCCTTGGTTACAAATGTCATCAGGCAACAGCTAATTTCAAGGGGCGCAGGTGGACGGTGTGGTACACCGAGGACATACCCCTTGGCGAAGGGCCGTGGCTCTTGGCTGGTTTGCCGGGACTGGTGTTGCGTGCCTACGACCTGCAACAACACTATGTGTTTGAGGCCAAGGGCATGCGTCAGGTCAAGGATGAAAGTTTCATGACCTATTCGGGCAATAGGTACGAGGAAATCAGCCGCCGGGAGTTTAACAGGGAGATAAGACGCTACAAGGAAAATGTCATTGCCTACCTCAAGGACAATCCTCAAATGAAGGTCACTATTACTGGTGCGGACGGCGTTCCGCTGTCTTCGTTAAAAGAACCTTACAATCCGATAGAACGAGAGTAGGCTGCCGCGAGGATGGCTTTCGGGCATACTCGTTCTATAAATTGCGTAATCATGAGATACCTTGTTCTTTTCATCACCTTGCTGGCGGCCTCCTGTCGGGTGGCGGCGCAGAACAACATCGAGGGCATCGTGGCAGATTCTGTTACGCAGAAACCGCTTGCCGGAGCTAATGTTACACTCGTGAGGCAGGGCAAGAGCATTGCCTTTGCACGCACAAACGCTAACGGACTCTTCGCCATCAAGGGCAAGATTGCCGAGGACGGAGACCGACTCTCGGTTACGATGATGGGGTATGAAAAACGGATTCTCCCCATTTCATCGGATAAAAAGCCCGTCAAAATATGGCTTTCGGAAAAAGAGTTTGTACTGAAAGAGGTGGAAGTGAAAGGCGGACGCATCTTTGGCAAGCAGGACACGGTGACCTATGATCTTACGCGCTTTGTGGGAGAGCGAGACAATTCGCTCAAGGATGTGCTGAAAAAGTTGCCCGGCGTGAACGTGGCGAAGAACGGACAGATTTCGTACAACGGCAAGGAACTGAGCCGTTTTACGGTGGAAGGGCTCGACCTGACAGGCGGACGCTACAACAAGCTGACCGAATCGATTAAGGCAACGGATGTGGAAAAAGCCGAAGTCATCGAGCACGACCAACCCATCAAGGCTCTCCGTGACAAGATTTATACGGACGATGTGGCCATGAACATCAAACTCAAGGATGAAGCCCGTGACAAATGGATGCCCACAATCAAGCCGATGGCCTTGGCTTCGGGCATGAAAGGCAGGGACTTGCGTGTATTCGGAGATGCCGACGTGTTGCAGGTGGGCAAGTCAAGGCAGCGTATGTACAACGTGGAATATGACCGTTCGGGGCGTGATCTGAGCATGTCTGACATGCAGTTGACAAACAATGATATAGATGATTCGCAGCAGTTGCGAGGCATTCCTTCGTGGTACAACATGCCGGAGTTGTCTTCTCCCATTGACGAGGAGCGTCTTCGCTTTAACACTTCAGAAAATTTCACTTTCAAGCAAACGGCCAAGACGAAGAAAGACAATGAATATCGGATTACGGCTGGTTATTCCCGCTCGGTCATCAGGCAGCGAAAGAGCAATCGGTCGCTCTATTACATCTATGACGAAAATCCTGTTTTGACCGATGAAACCGCTGTTTTTCGCAAACGCGAGGAGAATATTTCAGGCGAACTCTATATGTTTTCCAACCATGAGAAGTATTACGGCAATAACCGTTTTAGCGTAAACGGCTCTTTTGGTGAGGGCGTCTCACACATAGAAGGTACTGCGCATGAGCCGCTGATGCAAAGGGTGAAGAGGCCGGAGGTGCAGCTTTCCAATTCGTTCTATCGCATCTATTCGCATGACAAAACCAGTTTGTCGCTACGCTCTGTGATAGATTTCCGCCATTCGCCGCAAAAACTCTTTGTCAATGATGGCGAATCGGCTTTGCACACTTCTCTTTTCCAAACCAACAATTCATTGACATGGATGCGGAAGCACAAGTTTCTTACACAGTCGTACAACTTTGGCATGAAGGTAGACAATCTTTATGTAGGCAAAAGCAATACACTTGTAGCTCCATCTTTCAACCCTTACTGGCAGTATAGGCGAAATCGCATGGTTTGGAGGTTGAGATTGCCGATGGAATGGCTGATTTTTGTACAACGCCATCAGTCGTATCTGCGTACCGAGCCTCATCTTTCGCTCAGCTATGAGAAAAGTAACCGCTCTGAAATATTCAGCTATGTCGGCTATAGCAGGCGTGTGGGTTGGCTGGACGGGATAGCCCTTGAAGACCATTGGAGCGACTATCGCACACACATGGTTTATTCTGGCGTCGTGCCCATCTCTCAGATAGCCTATGCGGGTTCGTATTACAACTACAAGAGACCTATCAAGGAGTTCTTCTGGAGGGCAGGATTCAATATTTCCCGCTCGTGGCTTGACAGGCTGTCGGACATGGTCATCGAGGATGGTAAGTATCATTGGAAGGAAGTTTTGCGAAGGATTCATTCCGACAACATAAATATAAGCGGTACGGTATCTAAGGGTTTTTTCGACTTGCACCTGAAAACGAGGCTCGACTTGTCGTACCGCTACGCTTGGGGAATGCAAGGTGCGAGCGGAAGAAACTTGGAATACGACTCTCATGAGATGCGTTTGTCGCCCGAGGTCATCTTCTCTCCGTCGTGGGGAGGGCTGGAATACGCCGGAACTTTTACGTTTAATAAATCCAAGAACAGTCTTGCTTCGCTGCCGATGCTGCTTAATTGGCGGCAAAGCCTGTCGCTCACCAAGACCATCGGGACTGTGGACTTGTCGTTTTCGATGGTGCATTACCGCAACGAATTGCAGGAATCGGGCGTGAAAAATACGCTGATGGGAGACGCAAACATCGTGTGGCGCATGAAGAAATGTCGCCTGAAGGCCGAACTTCGCAATGTGTTCAATCAAAAAGATTATGTTATTGCATGGTACGGTGGTATCAGCAGTTACACCAATTATTATGAACTGCGACCACGTGAGCTGATGCTCACCATGCAGTACACGTTGTGATGTGTGGTAAGAGGGTGCAGGAATGAGAGGGAGAATGTCTGTTTGGAGATTTTGTTGGTCTGCATACATTCGTGAAAATTTTGTTTTTTGTACGCAAACATACGGTGTTACGGCGTGCTTTCTTGTATCATTGGTTGGTGGTTAATCTGCGGCGAACGTTCAGGATATCGCCTCATGCAGGTCAAAAGGTGAACTTTCGGATGAGCGATGAGGAAGAACGAAAATACTACCAGACGTTGGTACGCTGTGTACCAATGCTTGGTACGGTGACTACCAATGTCTGGTACGAGCAGTACCAATCATTGGTACGATGGCATGACTTGTAGCTTCGCCATCCAATGGGTAGCTTGTCGCAGTATCGGCAGCCAATTGTTCAACCCCAATCGGCCATGAAAGACGGCAGTGATTTTGGTTGTTTGTCGAGCAGATGGGTTCTCGCTTGGGTTGAACCCAAATCGGTCATTAGACCGCCAAGGTTGCATTCCTCGCTGAAAATATCGCTTACCGACCGCTTTCGTCCGTTTGTCGGCAGCTTCTCTGTCGGTTTTCCTCGGCGTAGCCCGCCACGCATTCGGCAAAGCCGACAG
>JBGYWU010000122.1:0-11512 GCA_041842265.1 Candidatus Limimorpha sp.
AAGATGGTCTCGGAGCCTCAAGCAGCTTATCATCAGCGAGAATGCGGAACTGTCTTAATCCTTGTTTTAGTGGAAGATGGTCTCGGAGAGCAAAATTTATAATTTATTGAGATTTAATCATTTACTCTTCAAAAACCACAGACTTTTTCCATTTTTCGCTCTTTTTTTGTACCAAAAGGCACTGCAAATATACATTTTTATTATATGTCAAAGAACTTTGTTTGACTTTCGTCTTCCAAATCCATCAAAAGAACAATGTGTTCGATGTCTTTGTGATCACATCTACGTTGATGGTCTGCCCTATCACCTTCATTGCCTTCAGATAGTCGGTCGAGATGGGAACCACAAGAATGCTATCGGAGTTCTCATAGCAGGCCTGCACCTCCGCAAGGTCGCCCTTGATCTGTTCGAATTTTGCGACAGGCAAGTCGGCAAGGAAGATTGACTTTTGCACCCTTGCGCACCCCTGTCTCTCCAAGTATTTCACCACATGGCGGCGCACTTTGTCGCTCTCTATGTCATACATCACGAAGAATAACATTAGCGATGCGTTTCTTTTTTTGTTTCTAACGATGCCGAATATGAGTTTGATCCTTTCGTCTAGTGTGGGCAATCCGTCGGTGCCGTCAATCTTACTGTTGGGCGGCTTTGAGTCGCCCAATCCTGAGGCCCTCAATTTGGCCATCTCCTCGACAAACGTGAGCGGCGGCTTCTTTTTTCTCGGCATTGCATTCAAGTGTTTTGCAAGAGGAAGGATTCAATAAGCCGCACCGCTATCTCATTAAACTCTTCGTCAGTGTTTGTTCGCGGCGACTTGACAACAGAGAAACCTCTTTTGCCATAAAACAAGTTCACTTCGGCCTGCTTCAGCCGCAGCCTCATCCTAATCTTCTTGCCGTATGATATGTTGATGATCTCTGTAACCTCGACACCAGTTTGGACGATGAAACTCTTCAGTTCATCAATGATTTCATTCAATTGTTCTGGCACATACACCGGCTTCGATTGCCGTTGCGCCGCCTTGGGGTTGAGGATGGCCTTGATGTTGCGCATGGTCTCGTCGTCAACGTCGGGTTTGGGCTCATTTTGCGTCGCAGAGGCGCTCTTTTTTGTCTCGTTCGTCTGGCTCTCAAGTTCGTGTTTTAGTTCAAGCATGGCCGTTGGATTGTCGTGAGGAAGGTAGTTGTCCATACTAACCCGTTCGGCATTGGGGTTGTAATAGGCTTCAGGGTCAACGCTGACAAAACAGGCGCGTGTCACATCGCACGTTTGTGCGTCAATCACCTGCTCAATCCCATGCTGCCGCGACATCTGCCACGCAAAGGCTTTGTAGAACAGCGAAAAAAGGCCTTTGTCGTAGCATCGTTCGGCAAGCCGGAACATGACCTTGAGACCGTCCTCGCTGGGCGACACGAAACTCAAAACCGTCCTGCTGTCGCTCGCAAAGCGTTTCTTCAGTTCGTTAATCGACAGTTGCTTATCCGAAACATGGTCTATATCAAGCATAAAATACTCAATATATGCGAAGTTTTCACTTCGTCGGCAAGGAGGCGAGAATATGCCGCATACAAGGTATGGCAATTGCTTTTTCAGTATGCCGTATCGCTTGGGGTCGATGGAGCGTACAAGCCTAAGTTGTCTCACTTTGGCTACGGTTTCGAGCTTAGGGCTGCACAGCGCATAATAAACGTTAGCCACTGGCACCTTGGTCAATGGGTCGTTGGGCGACGTGATGTTATGGCCGAATAATATCATCTTTCTGCGTTTTTGAATTGTTGGGCTAGACTTTGGGCATAAAGGAAAATCTGGTGCTGTCGCGACCTTGGATTTCCCTTCACCTCGACAACGTCTTCCAGATAATCGTTCAGCGACTGTATCAGCACACGCCTTCCCAAGGGCTCCAGCCAATAGGAGCCATCGGGCTGAACCGAATAGTACTCATCGGTCAAAGCATTTTGTATGACGAGAGAGTAGACCACATAATCGACCCAAACGCGATAGAGTTCGATGACGTCGTAGACGAGGACAGGACGGTTGTAGTCGTCGCGATGGAGCACGCCGATATATGGGTCTATCCCGGCCTTGATGAGCGCCCCTTCCACTTTGCCGTATAGCACGCCATAACCATAGTTCAGAAGGGCGTTGACCAAATCCATGGCAGGTCTTTGGCTTCGCTTCTCAAAGCGGTACTGTTTGGGGAGAAACATGTTAAGCGCCTCAAAGTAGGTCTTCGACGAAAGTCCCTCCCACCCTCGAAGCGTTGAGGCTACATCAGAGATCACCTCTCCGTCAATGCCCGCAATCTTTGTCCTATAGTCCTCCATTCTTCCGATGGCGCTTTTTACCCTGTTATCGGTGTATTCGTCTTTCGCCTCCATAGACAAAAGGAGCGCCTGTTGGTTCTCGATTTTCTGCCTGATGACACCCTTGATCCACACAAAGGCATCACGCGAGAGTGAGAAGTTGAGTTGGCCCTTCCTGATGGTGGACACCGAGCCGTACTTCGGACTCCAAATGCGTCCAATCACATTTCCCGATCGGTCCATGAACAGGACTTCAATCTCGCGTTCAACAGCAAGCATCACGGCATCGGAGGTGATTTGTGCCCCTTTGCTGATTTGAATGGAGGTGATGCCTTCGGCAGGAATCCTTTGGCGGCCTTCGGCCGTCGCGATGACGAAACCTTCGTTGTCGCGGTTAAGCGAGGTACCGTAAGTGTTCAAAACTAGTTCCATAATCGACACTCAATTCTATTACGCCGCAAAAATAATGATTTTGGGTGAAAAGAGAATCCTTGTTTTAGTGGAAGATGGTTTTCAAAGGAAGAAGCAATATGTCAAAGAACAGGCAGGGCTTCAACTGATGAAGAAATCCTTGCACAAATGCACAGCCTGCTTCGCTCGCGTTATTGCCGTATAGAACCACTGGTACTTGTTTTTTGTCGGCTTCAGGGTGATGTTGCGTGGCATCTGGATAAAGACCTTTTGCGTGAACAATTCCTTTACCTTGATTTCTCTGAACATCAATGTGGTATGATAGCCTTCCGGAGCCTTTACATCACAGAATGTGCGTTCGGCTTCCGGCATTATCTCCACCACCTCCACCATGTCGCCGTTCATCAGCCCTGTCGTCATCTGGTTCTGCACGACCACCAGCAAGTCGCCTTGCTTCACACTGCCGCTGAATCCCAACGCCCTACGAATCCTATCCGACGTCTCCGAGCATTTCGCATTGCTGTTGCATACGAATATGGAGTGGTTGTATCCGTGTTCCCTGATGCAATCCAAATAGGATTTCTCCATCTTAGCGAGATTGGCATGAATTTGAAAATCCTTGTACTTCGACATCTGAAGCGGAGCGCCCCAGAAATTCCCGCGAGGATACGCTGATTCATCGTCAGGCGCGTTTGCCCATAGTTTACGGACATATGCCCCCGCAGCGACAATGGAATTGTCCTGCCTCATAATCTCTGTCAAGACACCTTGTTGTGCATGAAGGCCGAAATGGCCCTCAAAATAATCTGGTGAAAGCGCTGGCGACAAACTACCCAAAACAGGCGGCAACTGACACGGGTCGCCCACAAAAATGAACTTTGACTCACGAAGTGTGTCGTATTCCAGTAATTCAGTCAGCACGCGACCGCTGCCGAACTGGGCCTGAACGACATTCTTTTGCTCGAAATCCGAGACCATGGAGGCTTCGTCAACGATGTACACCATGGCGTCGCGGTCGTCGTTGGACAGGACGTAGGGCTCAAACACCAAAAACAGTTGTCCTGTGGTCTCAATCGATGCCGTCTTGGGGTCGAGGTTCGACACGTCCTTGTTGAAGTCCGAAAACTTGTAAATCATGCTGTGGATGGTCGATGCTTGGCAACCCGTATGGTTGGCCAGAATCTTTGCAGCACGACCTGTCGTCGAAAGCAACGTGAAACTTTGCTTGCGCTTCTTGAGTTCCTCAATCAAAAAGCGCATCAAGGTGGTCTTGCCCGCACCCGCATAGCCTTTTAGGATGAAAATACGGTCGTCAGAATCAAACACAAAGTCCGTTATTTTGCTTCAGGACTTTTTTCTGGCTTTCAATGAGCGATATCCGTGGCTGATTGTCCATGGTTTTCTTGTTTGTTCAATAATCGTTTATGCTAATTACCACTTCCAGTTTCTGACGACACTTCCCGAGTCTTGGAAATGACTTTCAATGAATTCTTCGTAATCCGAATGATTTCATTTCTGACTTCCTCTGGCAGGTGGGTCGCGTTTTCATCTTTCGCGACCCCGTTGGTAACGGCCTGAACATTGAAGTCTCTTTTCCTGATTTTATAGGTCTTTCCCGTTGATTTCAAATGGAACTTCGTATAAAATAAACCACGTATCCACACGATGAAGATAATGAGGACGGAGGCATCGGCAATCAAACCTATCAGGCGGATTTGCCAGCTTGCCAAAAAGTTGTTAAATGTCTCTATCATGATAATTGAATCTATTCGTTATTATTATTGGTATTTCCTGAACATAACAAATCGAAAAACAGACATCGTTTGCCCGTTGGGCAAATCACTCGAAACGCGACGTGTGGTGGATGCCACGCAGGTCACACCAACGGCCATCAGCCTGCCAACAAGTGCGAGGGTCAAAGTCAACTCGCCCATAAGGTGTACTGTCAGTTCGTCAGGCACGCCCAAGGAGAGCACTTTTTGTGCATATTCGTCGGCTAAATGGGCAATATAGGCCTCGTCGCCAAAGGGGTCCACCTGCGGAAACGGCAGGTCGACAACTTCGCCATATTGACTGGCCGCTTCCTTTTGCTCATCACACCATTTCTCAAAAGGATGGTTAGAAAAATTGATTAACATGATTTTCAAGTTTATCATTTGTTTTTGGAACGCCAAGATAGGCTATCAATCAAACGATTCTTTCCTTATGGCATCCAAAATGCTCTGAAATCTATGACTATCCGCAATAGAACTCCGGCCACAATACGTGATGCCCATGTTCTTTGCCGCTTGGCTCCACTTTTCGTCATCTTTGCCCAACGAGAAGATGAAGGAACGGGCAGACAGTCCCAGCAGGTTTTCCTTCAGCGCGGAAGCTTTATATACGATTTCGTGTAGCATTCCTCTGCCTTCAACACCTGTCTTGCATTCAACAACATACAGCTTGTTTCCAAGAGTAAAAACTACATCGAGGTCATTATTCGTTGATGAAGTTTTTGGGCCAAGCATCATATCTTGTGGCTGGAGAAGGTCTTTTATCCTATAATAGACCAATTCTTCAAACCAACCGCCCGTCAAGTACCGGACTTGTGACTTGTTCAAAGTGCCTTCGTTCTCAAACGAAACCCGATTCAGGAACGCCCCTAACCCTTCAATTCTCGGCTGCTTTTCAGTATCTTCCTTTGTCTCCACTTCTGAAATAAGAAGTGTCTTCCTCTCACGGTAGTCCCTGAGCCTATCGACAATTTCCCAATTTTCCTCTCCCCAACCATCAATGAAACTATTGAAAAATCTTTCGGTGTAGTCTTTGGGCATAAGTGGCTCATGAGATGCCCTCAGCGGCTGGTTGAATAGTCGCACATACTCTTCAACGGAAACCCTATGAACTAAATTCCCGGGCGCATCATTAGCGGAAAGAATCCGATTTTGTGGATAAGGAATATAATAGAAGCGGCTTTTGTAATGGGAGAAGACGCTTTGCACAGCCAAAGCCATGTATTTTGTCCCACCGGTAAGATTGACGATGTATTCGTCATCTTCCGACAAACCCTTCTCAATCTGGGCCGTCATCGAGGCCCAGTCTTCCTCATCACCGTCTTTTTTCAACACAACGTGCTGCGGAGTGAGCATGTTCCAATTCAGGGCATTCTCAATCCATTCAATACGATTGCTCATCTTTTTGGAAGAGATGAACATCAGTTTGTCCCCAAGTTGGAACATCTCCTTAATGAACAAGTAATTGGGGATGGTTTGTTCTGAGATGACGCTGACAATAGTTCTCATGACTTTCTACTATTCCAAAATGGTAAGTTTCACGAATCCCAACAATTCGCATTGATCGTCAACGCGCCTTGTTTTAGGGAAGTCGTATTGTTCGTAATTGTTGTTCCTTGGGCGTGAAGCAGGGACGACCAAAGAAGCGAAGTTATCCAAGCGCTCAGTCCAGGCTCCTGTAATAAACCTCCATCCCGATCCATGACCAATGCGCAACACACATTCCTTCCCTTTTTCACATTGTTTGGACACTTTCAACATTTCATCAACCTTCTCCAAATATGCGGTCACACTATCCGTATCGTCATCTGCTTCTCGTTCTTTCCAATACTCCTTTTCGGTTTCAAGAAGGTGAATGGTGTGTGCATTGGTGGTCTCAAAGAGCGCGGATTGCGAGCACAGGCAATCGGGAATGCGATGCACCTTGCCTTTATCATTTGAAAGGTGATATCCAGTCAAGTTAAGTCTCATCTGAAATTCCGTTGTGTCTTCGGGACAAATGGCTTCAATCAATTGATGCTTACTCTCGTCCCAAAAGTCTTGTTGTTCCCGTTCGTTGATGTTAACCATCCTAATGGCCACCTCATAGTTTTTCCCGAAGTAGGCGTCGCCCACTTGTAGGAACCGGAACACATCCTTGTTGGGATCGCTTCCAAACAATTCGGATTCAACTTGATTTGCTGAGATCTTTCCAAATCTGTTTTTTAGTTTATTCTCAACATCAGGCATTTTTTTAGCCAACGAAGCTAAAACAGACGTTCGAATAGCCCCTTTTATGGAACTACCCGGTATATATGGTACACCCCGGCCATCATGAATTTGTTCCATCAGTGTGTCGGAAGATCTGACATCGGCCCATCGAAGAATCAACCTTTTGGCGTAATCGGCAATGTCGGCTTCAGGCGCAAACCTCTTGATAATCATTGCAGTCGAATCACCATTTTCTATCGCAGCAACCCAAAAGGGAATGTTTTGTTTCCCGATTAGAGCTGCTACCTTGCGCAAATCGACTATCGCAAGCATGTCATTGTCTTGATGTTTTCCCTTAACGAAATCAGCGCCATATTGCAAGGTGCTTCCCGAACCGATATGCACCGAGGTAAGCGTTTCCATCTTGATTCTACTCATATTAGTTCCTTTCTCCTTAAAGTGTTTTTGCATCAATCTTGATGGGAATGAATAAGGCTCTTCCACAACGCCACACGGGATGGTCAAGTGTTTCGTCCCAATTGGTGTCTGGTTTCAAATCGACGCCAACCCTTCCTTTGGTTTCAATGCCAACACAATGCATCTTGAAAACCGATGCCACCGTAAAAGCATGTGTCACATTCTTGCGCAATGTGTTGTGAGGGGGTGTGGTAATCCATCCGCCACGTCTCTGAAAATCGTAGGCGACATCTTCAGAGTCAAGCATTGCTCTCATTTGTTCTTTTGATTCGGGAATGAATGATGACAACGCCACGGCATAGTCCGAATGGTCAGGAAAATCGATTTTCACCGTAGATTCCTCATATTCAAAATAGCCATTCCCGACATTACGGTCGGTACCAATGCCTTCGTGCTGCAGCAACTGCATGGCTTGGTCCAAAAGCGATGTATCGCCGTCGGCAATGAAATACAAGCCGGAATAATCCTTGAACATAATTCTGTCCATATAGAAAGGCACGGCATCCTCTTGCCCGTTTCGCGATATAGTCACGCGGGACAACACTTTCGAAACAATGAATTTCTGGTTGATTTCCTTGTCGGTCATAAATTCGCCATCAAGTTTGTCAATGGCATCATCAACAAACAATTGTTCGCCACCCAACATCCTAGAAAAGAATCGGGCATCAAGCCAAGCCACTTTTTTCACCTTCTTGCGGTCTTCTGTGGCTTTCTTGGAATCGGGCAAAGTTTGTTTCAAAGGCTTCGGAAAAAACAAAACGGCTTCCGAGCCTTTGTCTTTCTGGTAATATGGGAACAGACTGCTAATGGTGCAACCCAAATCACCGTTTTTTGGTACCTCCTTTCCTAATTTTGCCAAGCAAGAAATCAATGCCGCATACATGGTGTCAGACGCAATCGACCTAAGGCTGATGCCATAGTCGTCACGCACATCGCCTAAATGCAGTGGCGTGGTGAAATGCAACTTGTAGATTTTTCGTTCTATCGTTGCCATAGCCTAAGCTTTCCAATTATTGGTTTCTGACAGCTCAACCGTCTTAAGTTCCCCAAACTTGATTTGTCCGCACCCACGAGAGCCGCTTCCTCCTAAATAATCGTTCTCAAGAGCGTTCATGCCTTTTTGCAATAGGTTGAACAAGCTGTCTTTATCGTCACTATCCCATACATTGATGACAAATTCAACATCAAACGATACACCTGCTGGTATGCGTTCCATTTGTCGCGGATTGGCCGTTGCTGTCACGCGGTCAATGGTGTTTTCCCATTTGCTTTCAGTGAAAGGCATGTCAAGGTCATCGCATTTTTGCAAAAACTCAACAGATTCTTTGGTTAGTGTTGCATCTCTCACAATCAGTTTGGATGGTGCACCTTCTCTAACCACCCTGCCTTTTTCTCTTTTCTCAGTGATACCAAAAAGATTGTTTACCTCTTGATTTCCACCAATTTCGGCAGAGCCGGCAATTTGTTCAAGCAAGCAACGCATTTTGCCTTTCAGCGAACTGCCTGGGATATATGGTTGGCCGTCTTTTGAAGCCAATTTGATTACCGGGTTATCAAGACCTCCAATTTCTACGCTATCGCTATTGCCTCCAATATGAAGTCCCGTGACAAGCGAAAGAGTTGTGTTAATTCTGATTTTCTTTATGAGTTGTTTCATAGTTATAATTCTTTATTGATTATCGTTTAGTTTACTTTCTTCGGCTGCCTTGTGATAGGCCACAATTGCCTCAAACACTTTGATGAAGTTATGGAACCGTTTTTCCGACTCTTCTTTGCTGTCGGCTTTCACGCAATCAATGGCTCTTGAAATCACAAAATAGAAGTCGTTTATTTTATAGAAAGTATCCTTCTTGCCACCTGCCGCAGTTCTGCCAACCGCGTATGCCAGTTTAGGTTTCAAAAGGACTAAATCAGTTTCATCATAGCCATTCATTTGCTGTTTTTTCACTTCCCCAAAGAACTTCCTCAACTGACTGGTGGTCAGTTTTGATTCTTTGATTTGTTTTGGTTTTCCATTTCGGTCTTTTTCCGAACGCTGGTCGTTCTTTCCTAAATACGACCCAAACCTTTTAGCGAATTCTACAGTGGCATCGGTCACCTTAATCTTGATTTCGCTTTCAGGGATTAAATCATCTTTTTTCCAAGCCATAATTAATTGATTTTATTGATTATTATTCTGTTGTGTTTCTCTCAACTCCAATTCCGCCCAGCGTGCAGCAAGCGACATCAGACGGAATTGTTCAGGTGTGTGCAATTGTTTGTCGCGCAAATCCATGCAGAAAGCCTTAACGGCAGTCATTCCCTTTTCTTTGCCCATATAACGAGTTAGATAATAGGCGGTGTGCCACATATAGTTCATATTAGGCTTGCGCTTCGTGTTTCCCTTCTTGTTTTCCGCTTCAATCAATTGATTGTCCTTCACTATGGCTGCGTAACTTTTTATCTTATGCAGAATGCTACGTGACAGCCCTTCTTTGTTTATCAATTCGACGAATTGGTTTTTGTAGTTTTTCACATAGCCGAATTCCGAATCTGTCCAAGCCACACTTTCGCCAAACAGATTGAATGCATTCTTTTTTCCGTCGTTGTATTTCTTCGCGGCATCTTCGGCCTCGCCAGCCATCTCTGCTGCTTTGGCAATCGGAAACCTCGGATTCACTATGGCAACGCCTCCAGATATGGACAAGTCGGGGTCGTGCAATTCCGATACACAAAACTTCTTGAACTCCTTATTTACCTCTTCAGCAAATTCAATCACCTTGTCCCAGCGGCCAACGGCAAAGATATCGTCGCCGCCGGCATAGACAATGTGCAAGAAGTTTTGGCATTTTTTCTGGATGGCACTGAGATCACCCTTTTCCGCATCAAAGAACTTTTCCAATGCACTCGAGAATCTCCGATATTTCTCCATGGATTCAAAACCCCTGATGATTTTAGTTCCCAAGTTGTCAACATCCATTCTCAAAATGCCCAAATACGAGTCGTCTGCATATTCCTCCAGCATCTTGATGCCTTGACTTTTACTTAATTCAACACCTCGATCTATTTGGGCTTTGACCGACTTTAAGACACACAAAGGCTCATCGTCATCCTTGAATGGAGAGGTGAACTCAACGGCCCCTTCAATGCCTGTGATTTGACACACCTTTGCATCTTCTCCACCAACTTTTTGTACTTCGAAGAAGTCTTCGTAATCGTCAAACAGTTGTCTCTTGAACTTCTTGTTCTTCAACGCATTGAACTTTTCCGTGATATGCTTCCATAGGATTCCAATCTCGCCAGTTTCTTGGCCTACGGTCACTTGGTCTCCCTCGTAACAAAACGGTACGTATGCAATGTTCATCGAAAGTTGACCTTTATGTTCATCCCATAACGTCTTTTCCGTTTCAAGTCTTACCTCTTCAATCGCTTGTCTGACTAAATGAGTGTCAGGCACTTGCAGATAGAACTTTCCGCCTGAACAATTGATGCGCATCTTATTTTCTTGTGCAGGATCGCAATCTATCTTTTCCAGAATTCTGCTGCACACCTCATCTGTGAATGTCTTCAAATAGGCCGACCTTCCTTTTAGGCTCACCATGGCCCGTTTGGAAGAGATGTTGTAGATGAACTTCTGTATTCCAGACAAATCGCCTCCAACAAATAACAAATTACCTGTCATATTATTCAAAGTTTATTCATTTGTTTCATTCATGTTATTTCTTTCTCGTTTTCTGACCACAACACCCATTCCCAAACTCACCCCCTTGCCGAGGCCAATGTAGTCGGGCGGCGAGACGTTAGTTTTGAACTCGGCGTCGAAACTCATCAGCTTGACACCTTTGTAATATTGCAGCCTCGGTTCGTCCAAGTGCGTGATACGCGACACCACCTGCCCTTCGAAATGTACGCCAACGCCCTTGGCAAACGACAAGATGTTGGCTGTAAGCAACCGCTCAAGCATGGCATATCGTGCAGCCAGGCTCTCTTCTTGGCAATAGGCCGCATAATTGTCGCTATTCAGAGGAAGCCAGCGGCGGATACGATACGCGAATTCATCGTCCCACAACTGGACCAAATGCTGATGGGCATTGACAGACTCCATTTCCAACTTCATCCGTCTTTCACCCAACGCCACATCGAAATTGCAAGAGGAGAAGAACTGCCCAATGGCATCGGTTCCTTCACCAAGGCATACGATGGCCGCCTTCTGGTTTATCCTCTTATATTGAATCAAGGGATAGGAATAGCGCAACTGCCCGCCTTCTTCATGATTATGAAAAAGCAAATCGGCATCTTCAATTGCATTTACAATGGCACCACGAAACAAGGGCACTTCTTCTCTCTTTATTTCATTACTGAAACGAACCGTTAGTACCT
>JBGYWU010000123.1:0-15056 GCA_041842265.1 Candidatus Limimorpha sp.
GTTTCAGTACCATAAGATGCATGAAGACTTAATGTCCAAGATACAATCTCAACATGAAAAAAAATCTGTTTTTCGCATCCAACAACAATACGACTATGAGAGCTTGCAGAATGAAATGAACAGAAAACTAATCCGAAAACAACGTTTTGTCACAGTATTGGGTATACTTACTATCATTGGCTTGGCGGTGCTGGCGGTTTCACAAATCAGGTTGGCTAAAGTTCAAAAGCAGGAGGCCGAAACAAAGGCCAACTTGTTCCATTTCATGCAGCAGAACAAGGAACTGGCAAAGAAGAACGAAGAGCAAAAGCAAAACCAAATCATCTTAACTCAGAAACACAAGGAAAGCGAACAAGCCTTCGAGGACTTGCTCAAAGAGAAGGAAAGACTGGAGCAAACCTCTGCCGAATATGGCGAAGAGCTTTCCCTTGAACTAAGGAAAGAACAATCCATTATGCTCCGACTGCATCTGTTTTTGCAAAACCAAGGCGATGAAGAACTACTGAAGAAACTGGAGAAAACGGTATTTGGCAAACAGGCACACATGGATGCGATGATGGAAACCGTAGACCGCCTCTATCCCCAATTGCGTGAAATCGTGAAGCAAGACAACCTGGGACTGGATGAAAACGAGCAGTTGGATGTCATCATGTCGTATTTCAGCATCTCACGACAAGACGAGGCTTTGCTGCTCGACAAGACCACCGACATGGTGGACAAGATTAGGAACCGTAGCCGGAAAAAGATACAATCGGCTTCCCAAGTAAACAATTTGCCCAAAATATTGTAATTTTTGGCGTTTTCTTTCCTTTTATCTTCCCCGAATAGCATTCAAAAGTTCGGAATGGGGTTCGGAATGGAATGTTTTTATTTCATTCATTTCCAATAACATGCAATTTTTTATAAAATTAAAGTTCGGAACAAGGTTCGGAATCCATACACCAAGTTCTATTTTCGTATCGTGAATTCACATATCAAGTAAATCAACAATTTAACATCAATTAATTATTAATGGGAGGTTAAAGCGGTGAACCCTATGACTGCCCCTTTTTATAAAATGGATAACAATGTGCCTAGTGGGTATAATAAGATTGAATTGCATGGTGATTTAGCGACATTAGTTGGTCCCAACGCAATTGTAGCGGGTGCTAGCGACGATGCTATCTACATTGGCTTCAACCAAAACTTCGGCAACGTGAACAT
Source organism: Candidatus Limimorpha sp. (assembly GCA_041842265.1). GTDB lineage: Bacteria > Bacteroidota > Bacteroidia > Bacteroidales > F082 > Limimorpha. The sequence continues at coordinate 1,204 of JBGYWU010000123.1, forward strand.
TTCCATATACAACGGTATGGGAAGCCTCGTATACAGCACAGTGGTGAACACCGACGCGCAATCCGTGGTCATCATTCCTTTCAGTAGTGCTGCCGCTGGCACATACACCGTTGAACTCAGCAACGCCAACGGCTCTGTCGATGGCGATTTCGAACTCAATTAACAGCAATATAATTAATAGTTTATTGTAAACTCTAGTATTTCTAACCTATAAACACAATAAGATGAAAAAAACAATACTTACACTAATTATTGTGCTCACAACCTTATCAGCACACACACAAATCACTTACACAACTTCTTTCAGCATTAATGACCTTTCGTTAGATACCATCAAGGCCGCTGACAGCAACATCTACACAAAAGTCAAGTTTGCAAATTATTATAACTATACTTCAGATGAAGGCAGGCCAGAACTTCCAATACATACAAAATGTACAAATACAAAGAAATATGAAAAAGAATACAAAAAGAATCGCACGGCCGTTTCTCAAAATGGCTGCACTATGGATCGCTTTGTCGATGCCTACGCTAATCAATGCACAAGTCCGCATCGATTGGCAACAATGCTACGGAAGTTTGGGACCTGATTATGGTTTCAGTATCCTTCCGAACAATGAAGGTTTTTCCATCTATGGACAGGTTGAAGACGGTTCGCCTTCTGGAATGTACGAATGCGATTTTTATGCCCCCGATCGCGCCAATTGGTTGGTTGGAATTGATGACGAACAAGCATTGGATTGGCAGAACTGCTTCACCGTAGGCTTATACCAAAAGCTGTACAAAGCCAGCAACGGCACATACTTCATCACTGGACTTGGACTCGACAATAACTATAACTACAACTTAAGAGTCATTCAAACCGATAATTATGGTAACAGACTATGGACAAAGTATTTGGGTACCGATAATGGGATGTATGATTGTGCAGATGATGTCTTTGGTTTGTGTACCCCTGACGAAGGTATCATCATCGTAACGACCATTGATGAGGCAAGCGGTGACGTGAGCCAACACTTCGGCAGTAAAGACTGTTGGGTGGTGAAACTGGATTCTGAAGGAAACATCATTTGGCAAACCACGCTCGGCACCGAGGGCAACGATATTGTCACCTGCATTCAAGAGGCGACTGACGGAGGCCTGCTCTTGTGGATCGACTCTGATCAAACTGGCAATGGCAACATTGGCTGCGGTCAACCCGAAAACAAAGGCGTTCTCGTCAAGACCGACGCATCTGGACAAATACAATGGAACATCTGCTTCGAGAGGACTTCCGTGGTCAGTATCGTCGAAATGGACGATGGATACCTGCTGGCAGGCGACCAACGCTACACAGTAGAACCAAATGGGAACTGCGGCGATGGCATCTACACATACGATTGTTATTTGCTGAGATGCGACCTTGAAGGCAATGTGGTTTGGGACAAGGATTTCGGTGGGTCGTGCAACGATATGATGGTGAAGGTGTTGCACAATTGTAGCGACAACGGCTTCACGGCGTTCACAAACTCCAAGTCGACGGATGGCGATGTGGAGAGTTTCGCCAATTTAGGCGTAATAGGCAACGAAGAAGGCAACATTTGGATGTTTCATGTTGACGGTGAAGGCAGTCTTCTGTGGGAATACTGCATTGGTAGCCAATTGGGACTTTGGGAAGAGATAAGGGACGTGGTTGCTGTTGACGAAGGTGTGTATGCCATTGTTGGCACCAACACATGGTTCGACGGGATTTCTTCAGGTTTGGTCAACTGTAGCAACAACCTGCTTTTGCCCAATTCAGGCAGTAATATTTGGGCTTTACATGTCACCGATACGTATGATTATAACACAGTTACCGATGCTTCCTTAAATGACAAAATAAGCCTGACACCCAACCCCACCACAGGCCTCGTCACCATCGCAGGCGAGAATCTGCGGCAAGCCGAGGTGGTCAACATGCTCGGGCAGAAGATACTCAGCGTGCAAGGCGAGGGCAACGAGCTTCGCATCGACATGGGTGCGCTGCCCGCAGGGGTCTATATTGTCAATGTTACTGATGAGGAAGGCTGGAAATGCGTGCGCAAGGTGGTGAAGGAGTAGTCATAGAAAGCAAATCCTTGCAGCCATAGAAAATATTGGAATTATCCCAAAGTTGAACGCCAGCAGATTGCAAATCCGCTGGAACGGGTTTCTAAGGTATCCGTAAAATTACCTAATTTTTTACAAAAAGCCGTTTTTTTTGGAAACGGCTTTTTGTATTTCATGGTTTTTGCGTAATTTTGTCCACGAAAACCAATTAATCTTTACCGATATGACAATACAAAGAATGAAGAAGATCAGCGGCATGGGCCTGTTGGCTGTCATCATGCTGCTCAGTGTCCTTCCCTCCTGTGGCAAGAAGGGAACGGATGGACAGAATGCCTTTATCGAACGCATCAATCCCATCAATGAAGCGCTGCTGCCTTTGTTGGACAGCTACACCTCGGGCGTTGTCGCCGCAGGCGAGCCCATCGTGGTGCGCTTCAAGAACCCTGAGACAATGAAGGTGAAATATGGCGAGCCCATTTCAGCCAAGGCTTTCCAGTTTGCGCCTGTCTTGAAAGGCAAGGCCTATTGGATCGATGAAAACACCGTCGGATTCCAGTACGAAAATATCGACAAAGAACAAAGCTATGTTTGCAAGTTTAAGGTCTCCGACTTCGTGGACTGTGGCTCCGCCCAGACTATTGAGTTCGGCTTTGGTGTGCGCCGCCAGAACTTCAGCCTTGTGGCACAACAGCCCATCTGCTTGTCGAACGAAACGATGAACTACAACCTGCGCATTGCCTTTGCCGTGCCTGTCGACCAGGCCGAAGCCGCCAATCTGTTCGACGAAGCTTTCCTTAAGACCCATCCCGTGGAAGTAACATACGCGGGAAACAATATATATGATTTTGAGATTCAGAACTTTGAACGTAAGAATGACAACTACAGTGTGCGTATCGTCCTCGACGGCAAGGCTGTCGACTCCAAAGCCAAGATGGAACGCGACTTGACCGTCTATGCCAAAGGCGTTTTCATGCCTGTGGGTTTTGATGTCGACCAAAGCGCCGACCGCGCCACCCTGTTCTTCAGCCAACCGTTGAAGGAGTCGCAGAACCTTACAGGTTTCATCACTACCAATACTAACTTGGGCTATAAGGCTGACATCAAGGGAAACATGGTGGATTTTTATTTCGACAAGAGCAATCTCTATGGCTATCAGTTGGAGGAGCTGAACATTGGCGTGAACAGCGGCATTCGCTCCGACAACGGCATGGTGCTTCAAGATGATTATGATTACGCTTTGAATCTTACCGAAGTGCAGCCCAAGGTGCGTTGGACGGATGACGGAGTTATCATCCCCAATGTTGATGAGACCACCGTCTATTTCGATGCCATTTGTCTGAATGGAGTAACACTGAGAATTGTTCGAATCTTCGACTACAACATTCTCTCGTTCCTGCAGGACAATGATTTGTCTGAAACCTATGGCGTGCGCAAGGTGGGACGTTTGGAGAAGAAAGTGCGGCTGGCTATTGACAATCCCTATCCCAACCAATGGAAGACGTTTCCCATTGTGCTTTCCGACTACATCGATGTGGAACCGGGAGCCATGTATCAATTGAGTCTCAATTTTGGCCCTGCCGACTATACCTTCGCTTCCGAAGAGATGAAGACTGCTTTGATTGACAATGAAAAGAAAGAGGCCGACTATTGGGACGGCGAAGGATACGACTACAAGGAATACCGCTACGATGGCGAATGGGACGACCCCAACGGCTACTACTATTATAATTATGTGGAGAAACAGAAGAATGTTGTTGTGTCCGACCTTGCGGTAACGGCCAAGATGGGTCGCGATGACTTGGTGGATGTCTTTGTCTACCACATCTCCGACGCAGAGCCCGCTTCGGATGCCGAGGTGGTAATCTACAACTTCCAGCGTCAGGAACTCAATAAGGGCACTGTTGATGGCAAGGGTCATGTGCAGCTGCAATGTGCCCATCGTCCTGCCTTTGTGGTGGCTACTGATAGGAAAGGCAGCAAGTCGGTCATCAAGATGAATAATGGCAATGCCTTGCCATATAGCCGTTTCGATGTGGCTGGCGAGCCGGTCGAAAAAGGTGTAACCGCTTTTGCCTACTCCAACCGAGGCGTTTGGCGTCCGGGTGACGAAATGCAACTCAACCTCATGCTCAACGATATGGAATCTTCAGTGCCCGATGACTATCCGGTCGTTCTCGAAGTAATTGATGCCAGCGGCCGCCTCTATGCCAAGCAGGTGAATACCAAGCCTGTCAACGACATTTATTGTTTCGCCGTGCCGACCAACGTGTCGGACGAAACGGGTCTTTGGACGGCGCGATTCAAGGTAGGCACCAACAGCATTACCAAGTATCTCCGTGTGGAAACGGTGAAGCCCAACCGCTTGGAAATCAAATTGGATCTGCCTGAAGTGGTCAGCCTCTCGCGCAACGAGCGCATCAGCCTGACCTCGAAATGGCTCAACGGTATGAAAGCCGGTAACTTGAAGACTGAAGTTGACCTGAAGTTGAGAGAGGGTGAGACTTCGTTTAAGAACTTTGCCAACTATTCGTTTGAGAATGAGACCGTTAGCTTCGAACCTCAGGAGATTGCCCTTTTAAGCGGACAACTGAATGCCGAAGGCAATGCCAGCGTGGGCTTTGGGCCTCTTGAGGATGTGAGTGCCGCCCAGATGATGAATGCCACCTACGTGGTGAAGGTCTTTGAGCAGGGCGGCGACTTCAGCATCGCCTCGTTCAAGTCGAAAATCTCGCCCTATGGGCGTTATGTGGGTGTGGACTTGCCCGAGACCTCGTCGAAATACGGCAGCTACTACGACACGAACAAGGACTGGACGTTCAACATTGCTATTGTCAAAGAAAATGGCACAGCCTTCAATTCCGCAGTCGCGCTGGAATACGCCCTCTATAAGCTGGATTCCTACTGGTGGTGGTCGAGCGAAGACACCTATTCGTTGCAACGCTATGCCTCTGGCACTTATAAGGCTCCTTATAAGAAAGGCAACCTGACTTGCAACGGCACTACTTCGGTAATCTTCAACGTCCCGAATGAAAAATGGGGCAGCTACCTCTTTGTCGTTAGCGACCCTCAAGGCGGACACACTTTCGCCAAGGTTATCTCCTTCGACTGGGGCTATGGACATTCTTCAACAGCTTCGGGTGCGCCGGCACAGCTTTCGCTGAAAGTTTCGGCTGAAAGCTACGAGGTGGGCGAGAAGATGGTTGTGACCTTCCCTGCTAACGACCGGGCCAAAGCCTTGGTCACGGTGGAAGCCAACGACAAAGTGCTGCAAACCCTGTTGGTGGACCGCCTTGGTGAGGAAGGCAAGGTGGAAATCACCACCACCGAGGAAATGATTCCGAATGTATATGTATACGTGTCTCTGATTCAGCCGCATGACACTAAAAACGACTTGCCCATCCGTCTCTATGGCGTGGTGCCGGTGAAGGTGGAAAGCAAAAAGTTGCAACTGCAACCCAACATCCGAATTCCCGAGACGGCCAACACCAAGAAAAAGATTGATGTGAAGGTGAGTGAAGCCGCAGGAGAAGCCATGACCTACACTTTGGCCGTTGTTGATGAAGGCATTCTTGGCCTGACCAGTTTCTCAACCCCGAATCCTTACGGCTATTTCAACAGCAAACAGGCATTGAGCGTGCGTACTTGGGATAACTACTCCAGCATTGTTGATGCGTTCAGCGGCGAGTTGGGTTCCGTTTACGCCATCGGTGGCGACGGTATCATCAACCAGGAAGTTGCCTTGGACAAACGTTTCAAGGCTTATGCCGTCACTTTAGGGCCTTTCGAACTGAAGGCCGGCGATGCCAATACCCACAGTTTCGAAGTGCCGCAATGTTCTGGTGCCCTTCGTTTCATGGTAGTGGCTAAGGGTAAAGGCAAGGCTTTCGGATCGTCAGAGAAGCGCATGACGGTGGTCGACCCAATCAGCTTGTATGCCTCAGCTCCGCGAGTGGTGGCTCCTGGTGACGAACTCAGCCTCAAGGTGCAGGTGCAAGCTCCCTCGATGAAGAACAAGACTTTGGCTGTGAAGTTCAACAATAAGAATCTCACACCTGTAGATGCTTTGCCCACATCGGTGAAGATTGACAACAGCGGAGAAGGCTTGGTGGCCGTCAGGACAACCATCCCCAAGACTTTGGGCAATGCCGAACTGAACGTGTCGGTAACGGGAGAGGGTTATACGGCCGAATCATCGACACAAATGCCCATCCGCATGCCTTATGCAGAGCGGCGCAATACCATCACCAAGGAAATCGAAGCCGGACAAACGGTGAATGTATCGCTCAATGTGGAGGGCATGGATGGTACGCAGCAAGGCAACATCACCGTGTCGTCGCTGATGCCTGTCGACCTCTTTGGCCGTATTGACTACCTGATGGATTACCCGCACGGCTGCCTCGAACAACTGACCTCGAAGGCCTTCCCGCAGCTCTATCTGAACTATTTCATCCAACTTGACGACGAGGCAAAGAAAAATACTATGGTACATGTTGAGTCGGCCGTCACCAACCTGAAATCCTACCAGAAGTCCGACAACTCAATGACCAGCTGGGTGGGTGGCCGTTACTCTGACCCATGGACAGAGATTTATGCACTGCACTTCTTGGTTGAGGCCAACAAGCAAGGCTACAATGTGCCGCAGTACTTCCTTGATGGCTTGCTGACCTATCAAGCCGATCGTGCCAAGCAGTGGAAGAACAATCCCGACTATAAGCAGGGAGAGACCATCCAGGCATACCGCCTTTTTGTGCTGGCTTTGGCCGACAGGGCTGAGATGGGTGCCATGAACCGGTTTAAAGAGCTGGAGATGAACTACGACCTCACCAAAGCTTTGACCGCTGCCGCCTTTGCCCAAACGGGCAAGACCAATATTGCAAAGAACCTGTTGCCCGCATACGAAGAAGATAAGGCAATGTCGGACTATTATACCTCATTTGGCTCACGCACCCGCGACCTGGCCTTCCTTACCTATGCCCAGATGCTTTGCGATACAGATAATGAAATGGTGCAGCACAATATCGACGAAGTGTGCCGCATGTTGAGCTCACAAGACTGGATGGATACCCAGTCGACGGCCTTCGCGCTCTTCGTCTTGGGCAAGTACGCAGAGAAGATGAACATCGCCAACACCAACCTCTCCGCCACCGTAAAGGTGAACGGTGAGGAACGAACACTGAACACCAACATGGCCTCGGTTGGCTTCGGCTACACACCGAAGTTGGGCAACAATACCGTTGAAATCAAGAACAACACCGACCAGAAGATGGTGGCCCACCTCTTCACCAAGACCGCCGTCGCAGAATACGACATGAGCGAAAGCGGCAACTTAATCAGGATGGCGGTGAATTACTTCGACAAAAGCGGTGCTCCCGCCAACCTGTCGGCCTTGAATGCCGGCACCGACCTCAGTGTGCAGATTACGGTGCATAACCCGAGTGAGTGGAAAGTTACTGAGATGGCCCTGTCGTATTACCTGCCATCGGGATGGGAATTGGTCAACGACCGCCTGATGGGCGACATGACGGGCAATGAAGGTGCCAAGCACCTCGACCTGCGTGACGACCGTGCCTATTTCTACTTCGTCCTTAATCCTGGCGCGAAGAAGACCTTCACGGTGAAGGCCAACGCCACCTACGAGGGCAACTACATGGTTCCCGCCGTGCGTTGCGAGGACATGTATAATACCGAAATCTATTATCAGATTCCTGCTCGGGGGTGTGTGGTGAAGTAAGAAGGTTTTGAGTGGAAACCGAAACATTGTGGCAGGCCTTTGGTCTGCCACAATGTTTTACTTATTATTTGCGCCGCTTAGTTTTGGACCAAACGGTGGGATCCCGATGACGATATCAAAGAATTATTTTGAGGGTCATCAAAAAATCAGCCATCTCTCTCGAATACCTACGCGACAATCAACTGACTCTCTTTTGATTACTTATATCGAACTCACGTTGATTATGTCTTATACGGGTACAAAAATAAGACTTTTCTATTTTTCAAGGTCAAAATCGAGGAAATTCCGTTTTTGTTGGAGGGATTTTCCTCGCTTTCCTCATTTTCCTCAGGTGCGTTTCGTGAGGAAAAGGGGTACGGGACTGCGAGACGCGAAACTGTGGGACAATGCTCCAGAGAGGTGGTGATTGTGGGTGTTCGTGAGAGGATGGGTGGGATAGGTTAGGGTTTTTTGCGTGTCAACAGAAGGGGTGTGACGTGTCAACGATGGAACTTTGCGAGAGGTGTTTTGTAACATGAGGAAACAGACATTACGAAATCGGTTGACACGTGGTTGACACGGGTGGGGGTGTTTTTGGGTATCAAAAAACCCTAACTGCTTGATTATCAGTTAGGGCTTTGGTGATTTGTGGTAGTCTCTCCGGGATTTGAACCCGAGTTACCAGGATGAAAACCTGACGTCCTGACCAGACTAGACGAAGAGACCACTTCTTGTGTGTGTCGTTTTTTGACGGTGCAAAAGTAGACAAATTTTTGATACCTACAACACAATCAGCGATATTTTTTTCAACTTTTTTGTAACTTACTGATTTATAATTCTTATAATGAACCAATTATTCAATAAGTAGGGATACTTGGAACAATTTGTTGCGTAGTTGGGCGATGGGGGCGGTATAGATATAGGCTTCGCTTTTCACAATGTCGAGAACTCCGTAGCTCATTTTCACTTCTACACCCATCTTGAACCATTGGTTGTAAATGTCGAATCCTGCACCAAGCTCGCAAGCCACATCGAATCGTTTGGTGACAAGATTGTTGATGAACTCGTTGCCTTGATTGTCGCTCTCCTTGTTGTCTTTTTGAGAGGCGAGGTCGATTTTCGGGTTAACTCCGCCAAAGACGTAGGCACCGATGTTGTTGTAGCGCTTTGAGCGGTATTTGATGTTGAGCGGGAGCTCAACAAAAGTGGTGCCGATTGACTTGGTGAGGGCTTTCATTTCCATATTGCCATCATTGCCCAAAACGCCAAGGTCGTAGTTCAACCGACGTTCGCTGAAGCTCAACGAGGGGATGAGGCGCAGGTCGAAATACTGCCCTAAACGTTTGCTGCCGATGATGCCCACAGTAAATCCGGGTGTTTGTTGTGTCTCAATGTTGTAGACATACAAGTTCTGGGTGTTGGGAATACTGTAGTTGCCGTTGGGCCACGAGTCGGCAGGTTGAGGAAGGTTCTGATAGTTTTCAACCGTTTTAATGGTATAGCTCATCTGGTTGAAGGCGATCAGAAAACCGAAATGATAAGGTTCCTGCTCATATTTTGGCAGGTAGGTGATCACTCTGCGTTGGGCTTGCGCTGGGACGACCGTGGCGGCGAGCAACAGCGCAACAGCGCATATTTTCAGTGCTTTTTTCAAGATACGGGGTTTTTAAACATGAGTTAAACGGGGCTTGTCCGCTTTTATTGCGCGGAAATGGCGGCAAAAATAGGAAAAAAAAGAAATACGCTTTATTGCTTTTCGGCTTTGTAAAGGGTAGCAATGCCAAACGATAAGCCTTTCTTGATGCCGCATTCCAACCCTTTTTTTGCTAATAGCTGAAGGAATAGGTCTGGCTTCGGAAAACGCTCCACCGATTGGGGCAGGTAGGTGTATGCGCTGGGTTCTTTCGATATTCTGCGCCCGATTTTCGGAAGGATATGCTTGAAATAAAAGCGATAAAGTCGCTTCACGGGAAACTTGTCGGGCATGGAAAACTCCAAGATGATTACTTGACCGCCTGGCTTCAGCACACGGTGGATTTCTGTGAGGACTTGCCCCAAATCCTCGAAGTTCCTCACACCGAAGGCCACGGAAACTGTATCGAAAGTGTCGTTCCCGAACGGCAGCGCAGCCGCATCGCCTTCTCGCAATTCAATATGGCCCTCTATACCTCGTTTTGCGACTTTGGCCCTCCCGATGTCTAACATTTTCTCGGAAATGTCCATCCCGATGATGTGGGCTTGCGGGTTGTATTTTGCTAATAGGATGACCAAGTCTGCGGTGCCCGTGGCAAGGTCCAAAATGGATTTGGGGTGGCTTTTTGCAACAGTTTTGGCAGTTTTGCGTCTCCATACCTTATCAATATTAAGAGAAAGCAGGTGATTGAGCGTATCGTACTTGGGCGAGATGCGGTCGAACATCGCGGAGATAGGGGAGACACTCATTTCAGATATGGGCTTAGCTTCTTGATGATATACTCGGTTTCAATGCCGTTCATGCAGGCGTAATCGCCGCGGAAACAAGACTTGTTGCCGTACACCGAGCAGGGACGGCAAGGCAGGTCCAACTGCACACAATCATCTGCTTTTTGATTCCAACCAAAAAATCCTGCGTGGGGATGGGTGCCTCCCCAAACGGATATGACTGGGGTGCCGACAAGGGAAGCCAAGTGCATGTTGGCGGAGTCCATGCTGAGCATTACGTCAAGTTGGCCCATCAAGGCAAGCTCGCCTGATAAGCCCTTCTGACTTTTTGCGGGCAGCACATTCTTGTATGTAGCGCAAAGCGTTTCCATTTGTTCGATTTCCGCTTCCCCGCCACCAAACAGGAAAACGGTGGTATTATCCCTACTTGACAGTATCCTGACAACTTCTTCTATCTTTTTCAATGGATAGACTTTGGCTTCATGTTTGGCAAAAGGCGCAATACCGATCCAAGTCTCATTGTCAGATTTTTGTGTCTCGCAATAATCTGAGTAGTCGAGCATGACGAATTGAGGTTTGGTTGGATAACCCAATTGTTCCAATACCTTGGCATAACGCTCAAAAGAGGTGGCCTGTCGGGCGAAAACCTTGTTTTTTCTACGGGTGAGTTTTTTTTTGCCTTTCCTGCCCTTGTTGATGAAAGCGGTTTCTTTTCCGAACAACCGACAAATGAACAGCAAATATTGGCTTCGTAATACATCATGAAAATCTGCGATATGATCATATTCCTTGAAATGAAGGTCTTTCAAAAGGCGATTCAGCCCGAAAAGCCCTTTGTGCCGTCCTTTCAGATCGGCGGCGATGAAATGCACATTGCCCGGCAGCCGCTCAAATAAAGGCTTCGCCATCTCGCGGCTGAGCATGGTGATGTCCAAATCGGGGTATTGCACACCCAAGACGTGCACGACCGGAACGGACATGGCGATGTCACCCAGTGCGGAAAAACGGATTATCAGCAGGCTTTTTTTCATCCTGTTTGAAAGGGAATTTGATTTTCGTGTTGCTTTTGAGTGGCAAAAACTCCGGGAGTGGAAGAGGTTTCACTGTTTCTGTCCGTAGAGCACGGGGTTCAAGTTCGGGTCGTTGTACATTTTCATCTGCTTGTAGACCTTCATCACCTTTTCACCGCGTTTGTAGCAGTCCATCAGTTGGCCGATGGCCATGCTGAGGTCGGTGTTTTGTTCCAGCAAAATGCGGAGTTTCTCCTCGCACTTCGTTTTTTGGGCTAGGTCAATGTCCTTGCGTTCAACCTCGGCTTTCATGTGGTAGATTTTCAACTGAAGGATGGAAAGGCGGTCGATAGCCCAAGCAGGGCTCTCTGTGTTGAGTGTGGCAGTCGGCAAAGGCTCAACATTCTGGAACAGCAGCAAATAATAGCTGTCAACCAGCTCCACAATGTCGGTACGGTCTTGGTTGGATTTGTCGATGCGTCGTTTTAAGGTCAAGGCCTCGGTGGGATTGATGTTCGGGTTGCGGATGAGGTCTTCCAAATGCCATTGCACCGTGTCGATCCATGCTTTATGATACAGGTGCGCTTCGATGCTTTTCTCATCGAAAGGGTTGCTGCACGGATAGTCCACATTGTCGAATTGGTGGTAGTCGGTAATGGCGCGGTTGAAGATGTTGAGAATCTGTTCGATGGTGACCATGGCTTTGGTTTTGGTGGGATAAAAACGCTCCGCCAGCTTGTTTTATTGCTGACGGAGCGTGTTGTTTGTGGAATCAATGCAGTTTGGCCAAGGCTGTTTTGATGCGCTTCACAGCCTCGATGAGTTTGTCCTCCGAAGTGGCATACGACAAGCGGATGCAGTCGTCGTTGCCGAAGGCGTTGCCGGCCACGCAGGCCACATGGGAGTTGTAGAACAACCACATACAGAGGTCGTCGCTGCCATTGATGACGGTTTCGCCGTCAGTCTTTCCGTAATAGGGCTTCACTTCCGGGAACACGTAGAAGGCGCCGGAAGGCGTGTTGCATTTCATGCCGGGAATTTCGTTCAGCAGTTTGACGAAGATGTCGCGGCGATGGCGGAAAGCTTTCAGCATTTCTTGAATCTCAACCGAGTTTTCAGGGCTGAGTTCCATGGCTCTCACAGCGGCGGCTTGTGCGATGGTGCAGATGCCGGAAGTGATTTGGCCCTGTATCTTGTTGGTGGCCTTCACGATGGCCTGGGGCGCGGCAAGGTAGCCGATACGCCAGCCTGTCATGGCATAGCCTTTGGCTATGCCGTTGACGAGTACGAGACGGTCCCTCAGGAACTCGAACTGGCCCATGCTCTCATGCTTCTGCTCGTATTGGATGAACTCGTAGATTTCGTCAGAGATGATGATGATATTGGGGTATTTGCGCAGCACCTCGGCAATGGAGGTAAGCTCGGCTTTGTTGAAGACACTACCGCTGGGGTTGCAAGGCGTGTTGATCATGAAAGCCTTGGTCTTTGGCGTGATGGCCTTTTCAAGTTGTTCGGCAGTGATTTTGAAGTCGTGGGCGATGTCGCTTTCAACGATGACGGGTACGCCGCCGCTCAATTTCACCATTTCGGGATACGACACCCAGTAAGGGGCGGGGATAATGACCTCGTCGCCGTCGTTCAAGATGGCAAGAAGGGCATTGTTGATGGCTTGCTTGGCACCGTTGGAGACAAGGATGTCGGTGTCTTTATAGTCCAGTCCATTGTCGCGCTTCAGCTTGTTGGCAATGGCTTTGCGCAGTGTGGGCGTGCCCGGAACGGGCGGGTAGTGCGTGTCGTTGTTGTTGATGGCGTCGATGCCGGCTTGCTTGGCCGATTCAGGCGTGTTGAAGTCGGGCTCACCGATGCTTAGGCTAATGACGTCGATGCCTTGGGCTTTCAGCTCACGGCTCTTATTGGTCATGGCCAAGGTGGCAGATTCTGCCATGTTCAAAACTCTGTTGGAAAGGATGATTTCACTCATGATTTATGTTTAAGCGTTGATTGTTTAAGTGTTGAGATGATAATTCGACGTAGTCAGTTGTTGTTTGACTCGGGACTTCGGGGCGAGAGACTCGAGACATGTAGACGTCTCGTAGTCCCGTGTCCCGAAGTCCCGAGTCCAAGGGTTTGCAAAGGTAGGCCTTTTTTCGATTGGGTCGGCATAAAGTAGGGGAAAAATGAGGTTTTTCTTTGAAGTTTGATTTGTGAAGTGAAATAAGTCAGACTATACAAAACTTGAAGATTTATGCGTTAATAGAGTAGTATAATGCAGATTATGGAAAAGTTAGAGGGCGAACGTGGTTTTGTGGAAATGATAGAATATTATGAATCAATAATTTATAATATTTGTTGGAGGTTTGCTACGGGTAATCCTGATATGGCCAAGGACTTATACCAAGAAATAGTCCTCCGACTTTGGAAAGGCTACGAAAAACATCACTTTGAAAACAAAGATGCTAATTGGGTGTATCGAGTTTCGATAAATACTGCAATTTCTTGTTACCGAGAGAAAAAGAGGCGTCCTCTGTTGCTTGAATTGGATTCAGCAACTGGACTTTCGATTTCACAACAAGAGGAAGATGATTCAATGCTCAAAGAGTTGTACGAATTGATTGAACAATTATCTCCGATAGAAAAGTCAATTA
>JBGYWU010000124.1:0-4178 GCA_041842265.1 Candidatus Limimorpha sp.
AAGAGAACTACCCTGATGAGTTGCCCCGCTTCATCAAGGAGATGGAAGAGAACGGATGGGAACGCGGACAAGACGATGAAGAATTGTTTGAGTTCGCCATGCACGAGAAGCAATACCGCGAGTACAAGTCGGGCGAGGCCAAGCGCCGCTTCAACCAGGAATTGGAAGCCAAGATGCAGGAGAAGTTCCAGAAGAATGGAGGCGATGTAAAGATTCCCGACCTGCGCGCCCTGCGTCATCCGAATGCCGAGCCCGTCGTCGCCCCCGTAAGCGGCAGGGTGATGTGGGAAGTCGATTTTGACGACAAGTCAATTTCTCCCGCCCCAGGCACTGTTTACAAGGAAGGCGACCTGCTTTGCGCCATCAACAGCGAGCACGGCATGGAACCCGTCTATGCGCTCTGGCCTGGAAAAATCGTTGAAGCTACAGCAGAGCAGGGAAAACGCGTTAGCAAGGGCGAAACCATTGCGTTCATTGAGAAATAAGATGGATTTGGTTTGTACAATAATTTCTAATATATCCTGAATGGAATTTGAGGCGCGACAAATCGTGTCTTTACAGGCAAAAGGCCGCTCTTCGGGGCGGCTTTTTTTTATGGAATGCGTTGATACACTGTCGCCACGCGGCTCACATTGTAGACCTTCATGGTGATGTAGTCCTTCTTTTTTTCTGAAGGGAATTTTACGCTCGTGTCAATGTTGCTGAAACCGCCGAAAGCCTTGTCATCAGTAGTGAGGACAATGCGGTAATCTCCAGTCTTTCTGACAGGTATCTCGTAATCGGGAATGGACTGCCCTCCCCAGTTGAAGACGAAAACCAGGTTGCCTCGCTCATAAACTACCGTCTTGTGTTCCTCGTCGGCATAAAGCATCCATGCGGGTGGAGCCTGCATCACTGAATGGCGTTTCACTAGGTCGAGCATGGCCTTGTCGAAGGTTCCCATGAAATGGTATTTCAGGTTTTGGTTGTCCGCCAACGACCATTGGCGGCGGGCGTATTGATAGCTCCAACTGTTGTCTTGGCGCGGAAAGTCAATCCACTCTGGGTGGCCAAACTCGTTGCCCATGAAGTTGAGCCAGGCTTCACCGCCCAAAGTGAGCGTGAATAGGCGGATCATCTTATGCAAGGCGATGCCGCGATCTATGGTGATGGAGGGCGTGTCGAGACTCATGGAAGAATACATCTCTTTTCCCATCAGTCGGAAAGCGATGGTCTGGTCGCCCACAAGAGCCTGGTCGTGAGATTCGGCGTAGGCCACCGTCTTGGTTTGAGGAAGGTGGTTGGTCATGGTGAAGAAAAATTCGCTCATGTTCCATTGCTCCTCAGGTTCGTCTTTAAGTACCCTGATCCAGAAATCGGGCAAGCCCATGCCCAGTCGATAGCCGAAGCCCAAGCCGCCCTCTGCAATCGGGTTGCAAAGGCCTGGCATTCCACTCACATCCTCTGCAATGTTAATGGCTTGTGGATTCAGTTCATGGCAAAGGGCATTGGCCAACTGCAAGTAGGCAACTGCATCGTCATCCACGTTCTCGTTGAAATATTTCTCAGGAGTGTCGAAACTTGTCCCAATACCGTGGTCGAGATAGAGCATCGAGGTCACGCCGTCGAATCGGAAGCCGTCAAAAAGAAATTCCTCCAGCCAATAGCGCACATTGGAGAGCAGGAATTGCAGTGTCTCTTCCTTGCCATAGTTGAAAAGCTTCGAATCCCAAAGGTTGTGGTTGCCGCGCTCGCCTGGGTGCAAATATTGGCTATCGGAGCCATCAAACAGGTTGATGCCTTCGCGGATGTTCTTCACCGTGTGGGAGTGCACAAGGTCCATTATGACCAACAAACCCATACCGTGGGCAGTATCAATAAGCTCTTTCAGCTCTTCAGGCGTACCGAACCGTGATGAGGGCGCGAAGAAATTGGAGACATGGTATCCAAAGGAGCCGTAATAGGGATGCTCCGCAATGGCCATCAGCTGGATTGCGTTGTAGCCTCCAGACTTGATGCGTGGCAGTATGTTTTGTGTAAATTCCTTAAATGTCCCCACCTTTTCCTCCTCTTGCGCCATGCCGACGTGCGCCTCATAAATCAGAAGTGGCTCATTTATCAACTGCGGCGCCGGGTGTTTAAACAAATAAGGTGAGGGCGGATTCCAGAACTGTCCAGCGAAGTCTTTGTTACACACATCCTGAATCACCCGTTTGATGTACACGGGAATGCGCTCATGCTCCCCAATTTGTGATTGCACCAGCACCTTCAGTTTGCTGCCGTGAACAAGGCGATGGCCAAACTCCCCGTCAGGCAAAAAGATTTCCCATAGGCCATTGCCTGCAGGTTCCAGAGGAAACTCATAACGATTCCAATCGTTGAAGTCGCCCATCAGCGATAGATAATGCGCCGCAGGCGCCCATTCACGGTACCACCAGCCGTGGCGGCGTTTGTCATAGTTGAAGCCCAAGAACTGATGCGCCGAAGCGAAAGCCTTCAAGCTGCCATAGCGGTTGCAAAGATTCTTCCGGCACGCCTCATAACGGTTATAGCGGGTTTCCACCGCATCGCTGACGGGGAGAAGCCAAAGGTCATTTTGTACGAGGGGAAGCATGGTATGAATATTTACTGCAAAAGTAAAAAAAATATCTTGCGTTGAACACTTCAAGAAATATTCCCAGATTTTTGGGCCTCATCCGCTGTATCTCAAGAATCAAATAAGGCTTGTTTTCCTCAATCCCAGGGCTTGCTCAGCACAAATTCCCTTGTGTCCAAGTCAATGACCTTGGTCTCCGAAGCCTCCAAGTGCACAGGCACCACTTCCGAAGCGAAGTCATTCATATCAAATTCGTTAACCTTGTTTCGGCCCATCAAGGCCAAGGCATCGTGAGGGATTTTTACCTCCACGTCACGGCATTCCGAACGATGGAAATTGACCACCACCAACAATCGCTCCGACTTGGAATAGCGCAAAAACGCATATACAAACTGCGGATCGAATTTGGCGTACCAAGGGTTGCACCACATCAAATCGTAAAACCTGCCTTCGCTAATGGCGGCATGTTCCAACCTGAGATGCAATAGTTTTCGATAATAGCCAAACAATTTCTTCTGTGATTCATCGAACCTACCGCCGTCAAAACGCCCGCCATTCATCCATCTTTGGTGCTGTGGCATACGGCAATAATCAAAAATGGAGGCGCGCCCGTCGTCTCCGCTGTAGCCCACCTCTCCGACAGCATCCTCTCCGCTCTCCTGACCGTTGTACACCATAAAAGGTCCTGTGTTCATCAATGCGGAAAGCGACACGGCGGGCAAGGCGGCGAAAGAGTCGCCTACAAATTGGGGAGAAGCCAAGCGCTTCTCATCATGGTTTTCCATAAAACGCAACATGCGTGCAACATTATCGCCCAAGTCCGTCCAAACATGACTGAGCTCTTTCGCCTCATACCCTTGACAAAGAATGCTTTCCAAGGTGTTGTAAAGTCCCACCTTATCGTAAAGGTAATCAAATCCGGCATCCAAAAATTGCCCGTAAAGTGCAGGTTGATAGATTTCCGCAATCATCATGGGATTGAATTCCTTCCTCAATCCTGCTATCAGCCACCGCCAAAAAGCAACCGGAACCATTTCCGCCATATCCACACGAAAGCCGTCCACCTGCTTGGCGCACCAATACTTCAGTATGCTCAGCATCTTCTGCCATGTGTCGCGTTCATCGTAATTAAGTTTCACTGTGTCGTACCAATCGTTCAAACCGGGATTGGGCGCAAACACGTTGTTGCCCGTCGCTTTAGCGGGGCACTCCTCGTAAGGATGTTCAGCCACCCTTCGGGGCGACACAAAGGGAAGTCCTTCACAATAATAGAAATTACAAGCATCAAAACTCCTGCATTGCCGAGCTACATGATTGGGAACGAAGTCCATAATCACCTTCATGCCCTTGAGATGAACACGAACAACCAGCCGCTCAAAGTCGGACATGGTGCCCAAATCAGGGTCAAGAGCAAGATAGTCGGTGATGGCGTAAGGTGAGCCGGCGCGTCCTTTGGTAATGTCAGGATGTGTGCCAGTCGATTCCGAGGCATGTTCCAAAATGCCCGTCAACCAGATATGGGTAAAGCCCAAGTCTTTTATCGCGCCAAGAGCGGTATCGTCAATGTCGTTGAAAGTACCGCAGCCATTTTCGGCCTTGCTGC
>JBGYWU010000125.1:0-12424 GCA_041842265.1 Candidatus Limimorpha sp.
ATATGTTCAAATCGGGATCGATACGGTTGTGGAACGCTTGAAGGCGCTCTGCCTGCTCCATAAAACCGGCGTAGGTCAAGATGACGAAATCCACATCGCGGACACCGTGAAGGTTCTGGTTGTCGACCTTGCCAAAGGCCGTTGCCGAATGATAAGAACTGCCATTGTGCGCAACAAATTCGTTGTCGAGGCTACCGGCTGCCTTAAAGCTGAAGACGGAACCGTTGAGCAGTCCCTTCACGATGGCCGGATTTCTTGGGTCGCTAACATCCCACACACGGGTCTGTTGCGTGGCACCCGACAAACGATATTCGTAGGTCTTTGTGGCAGCAGAAGCATTGGGGTTGCGAAACGACATCTGCCCTCCCGTGAAAATCAGCCGGCGCCATGCGTTGACGAGGATGTAATCCACATAGCCCTCGGAGGTCGAGCTGGAACCGAGGTCATTGTGTTTCAGTGTAACACGTACCGCGTCATCCGTTGGTTGGAAACTAACCCATCCGCCCACTTCATGAGCGTATGGATCTTGGGTGGAGCTGGTAGTTGTGCTGATGGGATAGGTGGCTTTCAATACATTGTCAACCAGCACTTGAAAGTTGGCCGGCTTGAAATTGCGTCCCGCCAACCCCGTCTTGACCCAACAAGAAAGTGAATTAACCGCATGGGGGAAATTGAAGTCAAAGTGCTTGGTCGAAGTATGGTCCATCTTGTCGCCATAATAAGTGCGGCCTGTTCGATTCAGGTTGTATTCGTCTTTTTCATGAACCTGATAATCAATAAATTGACTCACTTCTTCATTGACATTGCCCGATGGCTGATTGGCTTCGCCTATGCGCTTGCCCTGGCCCTTACCCAACACGATGAAAGCATAGGCATAGTCATCGTAGGGATTCTGCGCATGGGTATAGGCAACACGACCTGGCTCGAGCGACCAGCAAACAGGGCCTCGTCCGTAAAAAAGGATGTAGTCGTTGTTGTCGAAACGACCGTCTCCCTCACCTTCCACGTGTATGGGAATTTCCACCAAATCATCAGGGCGAGCGACGGCGTTCATTTCGGGCAGCACGCCGCCACCATTGTGATATATGCGGATTTGGCGCGGGTCGATCTGGGCCACATCGATGCCTAAGGCCGTAAGCTCGGAAGCGGTGAGTTTATAAATGCCCGTTTCGGAAAGACCGATTTTATACCACTCGCCCGATGCCATGGCCGAACGATTGGCGTAGGACGGTCTCGACTTTGGGGTGCCGAAGTCGGGCATGAGTGTTATTGAAAGGGTCGCCGACAGCAGTTTCTCATACAGACCACCGTTCTGGCGGAATGGCACGATTTGTACCGAGAGAAAAGTCTCATTGCGCGATCGCAATGGCGTGGCTGTTACCTCAAAATGCGTGTTATAGGTAAAATTGCGTGCCACCTGCATTTCGGCATCAGTAAGGGCCTCAGCCTTGACATCCAAGCACTCCACTTCCACTTTCACCGCATCATCATAGATAGGAAACGACTGGAAGAAAACCGGCATGGGGCTTTCATAGACTCCATTTTCCAAGCCAATATAAGATATGGTATCAGAAACACGACACAACTCACACACCCCTTTCCATTGTAGGCGGACAGGGTGGTTCACCTTCACTTGCCCCAAAAGGGATATAGGAGTGGCACCAACAAATACCATAAAGAAGAGCCATAAAATCAAACGCGTTCTATCATTCATCATAATATCAATTTACTTAACAATCAATAATTAAGGTAACTCGACATAGGGAGCATACCTTATAGTAATGTAATCAAAAAACGAAAATACAACTTTTTTATTGCAAAGCGGCTTTTTCTCCCAGAAAAAAGTTTTTTTTCAAAAAAATGATAGCCCGTTCAAAAAAAGTCCATAAATTTGCATGGTTTTTTTGAAAGAATTGAGAGGCATCCAATAATTTCCCCTCAATCAAAGTTTATAGATAACAAATTTTGGACAACAATGTATAGAAAACAAGGATTCAAGACATTAGCCATCGTCATTTTGGCAGGATTGCTTACCGTTTCATGCTCAAAAAAATCTTCGCGCACTACTGGTTGGGCCTACAATGACGCCAACAACGGAGGCTTTGAAGTTACTGAAGTGAATGACCAAGAAATTGGTCCCGGTTTGATCGCCATCGAAGGCGGAACCTTCGTGATGGGAGCCACCACTGACAACCTGACATATTCGTGGGACAATTCGCCCCGCAAGGTTACTGTTCCATCCTTCCTGATGGACCGCACCGAGGTCAGCAACGTGGACTACAGAGAGTACATCTATTGGTTGAATCGTGTTTATGGACAAAACTATCCTCAGGTAGTACGTAATGCCGCCCCCGACACTCTGGTTTGGCGCGACCGTTTGTCCTACAACGAGCCTATGGTTGAGATTTATTTCCGCCATCCTTCCTACAACGATTATCCGGTGGTAGGTGTGACCTGGGTGCAGGCCAACGACTACTGTGCATGGCGTACCGACCGTGTCAACGAGTTGATGCTTGTCGAGGCAGGCATCCTTGACTGGGATCCAACCCAACAGGACGAGGAAAACTTCAACACCGACGCTTATCTGGCTGGTCAATACACCGGCAAGGTGAAGAACGGCAAAAAAGACCTCTCCAAGGGTGGCGACGGCGTGCGTAACGTCAGAATGGACGACGGCATCATGCTGCCCTCCTACCGCCTGCCCACGGAAGCCGAATGGGAATATGCCGCGGTCGGTTTGGTGGGCAACACCAGCAACGAACTCGTCAGCGAACGTAAGGTGTATCCTTGGAATGGAGACGGTCTGCGCACCGACAACAAAAGATATATGGGTAGTTTTATGGCCAACTTCAAGAGAGGCCCTGGCGACTACATGGGCGTTGCCGGCAACCTGAACGACGGCGCTGCCCTGCCCGCACCCGTGGGTTCCTATTGGCCCAACGACTACGGCTTGTACAACATGGCGGGCAATGTGGCCGAATGGTGCCAAGACGTCTATCGTCCCCTGTCTCACGAGGACGTGGCCGACTACAGCCCCTTCCGCGGTAACGTATTTACACGAAAGGCTGTAGACGACGAAGGCTTCCTGCTGCAAAAAGACTCTTTAGGCCGCATTCGCAGAGAACCCATCCCTCAAGAAGAAGCAGCCAAACGTCAGAACTATCGTACGAGCTTTAATTCCAACTATGACGACGGTGACTATATGTCGGCCATCCGCAACCGTTGGAGCGACCCTCAAGACGACCAAAGCGTATTCACTAAGGAAATGTATGAAGCTGCCACAAACGAGAATCCCGGCACTACCCTCATAAGCGACGAATCACGAGTCTACAAAGGCGGTTCTTGGGCCGACGGTCCTTACTACCTGAGCCCCGGCACACGCCGCTACCTCCACCAGAACCAATCCGCCTCAACCATCGGCTTCCGTTGCGCGATGAACAAAGTGGGCAGCTCCTTTGCGAAGTAAACATTAAGTTCTTTTTCATGATAGCATTGAAGCCGTTTGATCCGTTCAGGCGGCTTCTTTCGTTAAGAGCAACACCATGAACAATATCGAAACAATATACCGGCATTTTGCAAAGAGTCTCAAGGTCTCGACCGACAGCAGAAAAATCGAGAACGGCACCGTTTTTTTCGCCCTCAAAGGAGAGAATTATGACGCCAACGACTTTGCGGAACAAGTGGCCCAGGAAGGCATCGCCAGCCTTGTCGTAGCCGACCGCAAAGACATGCCAAAACATGAGCGCATTCTCATTGTGGATGATTCTCTGAAAACCCTACAAGACCTTGCCTCATACCACCGGCAGAAAAGCCAAGCCGTCGTGCTCGCCATTACCGGCACCAACGGCAAGACAACCACCAAGGAGCTGGTTGCAGCCGTATTGGCCAAAAAATACGACATCATCCACACAAAAGGCAACCTCAACAACCATATCGGTGTGCCGCTGACCCTGCTGGACATCAAGCCTGATACTGAGATTGCCATCGTGGAAATGGGAGCCAACCACAAGGGCGAGATTGGATTCCTCTGCCAAATCGCCGCCCCCGACTTTGGCCTCATCACCAATGTCGGCAAAGCCCATCTGGAAGGATTTGGCAGTTTTGAAGGTGTCATCCAGACCAAGACGGAGCTATACCGACATATAAAGGCACAGGGCGGAGCCGTATTCGTCAACCAAGGCAATCCATTGCTTTGGGAACTGTCGGAGGGCCAGACGCGCATCAGCTACGGCAAACATTGCGCAGCCGACACAGCCGTTGCGCCCGGAAAAAGCAATCCCTATCTAAGTGTAGTCTGGAACAGGCGTCTCATCCAGACCCATCTCGTAGGGAACTACAATTTTGAGAACGTGGCTGCCGCCATAGGTGTGGGACAGCATTTCGGAGTGGACGAGAACGACATTGTTGAAGCCTTGGAAGCCTACCTGCCTACCAACAACCGCTCACAAGTCATCGAAACAGAGAAGAACCGCGTTCTCATGGATGCCTACAACGCCAACCCCACCTCCATGCGTGCCGCCTTGATCAATTTCATCAACATTTGTGGAGAAAACCATCTGCTGGTTTTGGGCGACATGCGTGAGCTGGGTAGCAGCGCTGAGGAAGAACACCGCAACATACTCGGCTTGATGAAAGAACTCGGCTTCAAAGACGCCTTCCTCGTGGGCCCTAACTTTTGCAACTGCAACGTGAACCCTCAATGGATGAGCTTTGCCAAGGTAGAAGACTTGCACCAATACATTGCAAACCATCCGATTGAAGGCAAACATATCTTGGTTAAAGGATCGAGAGGAATCCAATTGGAGAAAGTGTTACCGTTGTTGTGATAAATTAAAACTCAAAATTGCGGAAAGCGACCACAATCATTAATCTTTAAATCATATTATATTGAATCTACATACAGCCATAGGTCTGATGTCGGGCAGTTCGTTGGACGGGCTGGATCTTGCACTGGTACGTTTCCAAGAGGAGAACGGCGAATACGGTTTCACGATAATGGAAGCCGAGACTCTACCCTATTCGGGCCATTGGGAAGCCCGACTCTCTGAAGCCTTCCATAAGCAGCCCGAAGAATTGGCACAACTGGACAAAGACTACGGCAAATACCTTGGCGAACAAGTTCTTGCTTTCGCCAATAAGCACAAGGCCTCACCTGACTTCGTGGCCTCTCATGGGCACACCATTTTCCACCGTCCCGAGCAACACTACACCCTGCAAATCGGCGACGGACAGGAACTGGCCAAAGTTTGCGGTTTCACCGTTGTCAACGACTTCCGCAGCGAAGACGTCAGCAAGGGCGGTCAAGGAGCGCCGCTCGTACCCATCGGAGACAAACTGCTTTTCGCCGACTATGAGATCTGCCTCAACATTGGCGGTATTGCCAACCTCTCCTACGATGAGGACGGCAGACGCATTGCCTACGACATTTGCATCGCCAACCAAGGGTTGAACTACCTCGCATCGATGAACGGCCTCGAATACGATTGCGACGGGACAATGGCCCGAAGCGGAGAAGTGGACATCAACCTATTGAAACAGCTCAACAGCCATTCTTTCTACGGGCAGCTGCCCCCAAAATCCTTAGGCAGGGAGTTTTTTGAAGCCCATCAAAAAGCGATATTGAAAGGCATATCCCTACCCGACATGTTAGCAACCTTCACGGAGCATATCGCATTGCAGATCGCCTTGCCCATCAGCATGTTGCCCAAAGGGAAAATATTCGTTACGGGCGGAGGCGCAAAAAACAAATTCCTTGTCGAGCGACTGCAAGCCCGCACCAAGCACGAGGTAGTCGTCCCCGAAAAACAAATCATCGACTACAAGGAGGCCTTGGTTTTCGCTTTCCTCGGCTTGCTCCGCCTCAAAGGGAAGACCAATGTGCTGTCCTCGGTTACTGGGGCTGAGAGTGACAGTTGCAGTGGGAGGGTTTGGAAACAGGAATATTCCAACTGACTTCCGCGCCAGTTTTTTTCCCCTTTCTCCTTGATGGAAAAGGGGCAAAGAATCAAGGCTGACATTAACCCACCCTCCCCACCCATTCGGGACGAGCTTTGGCAAGCCCCAAACACAGTATGCGCTTCATCAAGTTCCCGCTGGGCTTCGCCGCCTGTTAGATATATTACAAACCAACACCCCTTGTCTCATGGTCGCACATCGACCATGGAAACGATTCATGCAAATTCCCTTATCATAACAGAAAAAATTGCCCATTATTTCCTCACAACATTGGCAAAAAGAATAGTTATTCGGCAAGAAAATGTGAATAACAGTGATTTTTCAAGGTGCAACAACAATTTAGAAGTTAAATCCTTATTTTTGCAACTCATAACCAAAGAAGCCCCGTGTTCAAGAAAATCCTAAATACCTTTGGAACGAAGATGTTGGCCGCTGCGTTCAACTTCCTCATCACCATCATCATCTCACAGACCTTGGGCGACGAGGGCAAAGGGCGGGTTGCCCTGCTGCTGGCCACAATCGCTTTCATCCTGATTTTCTCCGACATCATTTGTGGCGCGAGCATCATTTACCTTGCCCCGCGCCACTCATTCAAGAAGATGCTTGTGGCTTCAACGGTATGGGCAGTACTCATTGCCGTGGCGATGGGATTCGCCATCTGGCTTTTCTATCCCAAGCTGGCGCCTGACCTGGTCGCCCATGTGGCCATCCTGTCGTTCATCTCCTCGCTCAGCAACATCAACTTCCGTTTCTTGGTCGGCAAAGAGGAAATCAAAAAGGCCAACTACAACACCCTGCTGCAACCTGTGCTGCTGGTGCTCGCCCTGACTTTGTATTACATCCTGCTGAAGAAGACAGACATCTACGGCTATGTCATCGCGCTGTATGCGGCCTACGGAGGTTCTTTCCTACTGGGTGTGTGGATGTTACGGAAAGAATATGCCAACCTGCGCCGCGACAAGGACAACGACTACCACAAAGTGTTGAAAGACCTGTTCAAATTCGGTTTCCTCAACCAGACCAGTCATTTTGTGCAGTTCTTCAATCTCAGACTGAGCTACTACCTTTTGGAACGCTATATCAACGTGGGGCGCGTGGGCGTGTTTTCCAATGCCTTTGCGCTCGCCGAGGCCGTCTGGATCATCAGCAACAGTATCGCCCTTGTGCAATACGCCCGCATCGCCAATGCCAGCGACCGCGCCTATTCACAAAAGCTCACTCTCGACTTGAGCAAAATCTGCCTCCTCGTCTCGGCACTGTCTGTCTTAGTGCTCTGCCTGCTGCCCCCCGATGCGTATGTCTTCATCTTCGGCAAGGAATTCAGCGAGATGACCCACCTCATCCGCGTCCTTTCACCGGGCATTCTGTTCTACTGCATTTTCCTCATCCTCGGACACTATTATTCCGGCATTGGGCGTTATCACATGAACACTTTCGCAGCACTCTGCGGATTGGTCGCCACATTCGTCTGCGGTTTCACGCTGATACCGCGTTATGATGTTACGGGGGCAGCCGTTACCTCGGCAATTTCCTATACGGTCAATGCCGTGTTTCTCCTCGTGTTTTTCATGAAGGAATCGCGTTTCAAAGGCAAAGACTTCATTTTGAGGAAAAGCGAAATACAGAACTACATCTCTGAAATCAAGCAACAGCTATCGAAACAAAACACAGAAAATGAATAAGATACAAAAACTCAACAAAGCCATCGGGCGCATCATCAAGCATCCTTACCTGCTCAACCTCGTTTTGCAAGACGAAAGCAGCAACAAGGAAGAAGTCTTCCGTAAATACGGCCTACAGGACGGCCTTCCCGTTGTGGAGATCAACGACCTGGTCAACGATTTTGAAGAGACCGCCAAACCCTACGCCTACCTCTCGGGAGCCACCACGCCCATCGACATCGCTTTGCTTCGTGCATTGGCGAAACGCTACGAGGTGAAGGACTATTTTGAAATCGGCACCTGGCGCGGAGAGAGTGTCGCCAACATGGCACAAGTCGTCCCGCATTGCGCCTCCTTCAACCTGCCCAAAGAGGAGATTGTGAAACTGACGGGCAACCAACAATACGCCGAACTGCACGGCTTTTTCAGCAAAGACTTGAGGAATGTGGAACATCTTTACGGCGACTCCCTGACCTTCAACTTCGGGCCGCATTTGGGAAAATATGACATGATCTTTGTGGATGGCGACCACCATTACGAAAGCGTGAAAAAAGATACCGAGACCGCTTTCGAACTCCTAAAAGGCGAGCGCAGCATTATCGTTTGGCACGACTATGGCCTTGACCCCGAGACCATCAGATGGGACGTAATGTGCGCAATATTGGACGGTGCACCTGCCGAGAAACGCATGCATATTTACCATGTGTCCAACACCTTATGTGCCGTTTATCTGCCCGATGACCTACCAACCCACAAGCTCGTGCCTTACGAGACACCACACAAATACTTTGAAATCAACATCAAAACCCATATCGTCGAGCAATGAACATACTGCACCTGCTGAGTTGGTTTCCACGTCCCGACGACCCTACTTTGGGCAATTTCTGCATACGCATGATCGACAGCCTGCCCCAAGAATGCCATTCTGTCATCCTTTCCGTTTGTGACGGCAAGAACATGACGAAATCTTTTGAAATCAAAGAGATAGTTGGAGCGCGCCACATCCATGTGCAGATTTACATTCAACCGCCAAAGAACATATCCTTGCGCAAAATGAAGATACTGCGGATGTACCGATACGGCCTCAAATACATCAGGAAGCATTTCTTCGACCCTGACATAATCCACCTGCATGTCGCTTACCCTGTTGGGCAAGTTGCCCTGCTTTGGAAATGGCTTTACGGATACAAATACGTCCTCACCGAGCATTGGACCATCTATCAGCCGCAAAACAAGGACGTGATGGTTGGCAGCCTGAAGAAAAAAATTGTGAAGATTGCCAACAATGCAGAACTCATCATGCCCGTCAGCCTCGACTTGCAGCATTGCATGGAAAGCCATGGAATAAACAACCGATTCAAGGTGATTTATAATTTGGTGAAAACAGATATGTTTGGGATTCCCAATCATCAATGCGCCGCATTCGAAGCAGTCCATCACATGAAAGGTGCGGCAAGACATGAAATGCACGGACCAAAGAAACAGATACTCCACATCTCCACCCTTAGTGATGAAGCAAAGAACTTCAGCGGCATTCTGCGCACAATTGAGAAGCTAAGACAACAACGTGACGATTTCGAGTTGCACGTCATCCACGACTACGAAGCACCTGAGTTCAAGACGTTTGTCAAAGAACACCATATGGAGAACTGTGTCATCTTCCACGGCAAGAAAACTTCTGCAGAAGTAGCCCAAGCCTACCAAAAAGCCGATTTTTTCTTGTTGTTTTCCAACTTCGAGAATCTTCCTTGTGTCATTGTGGAGGCTTTTGCCAGCGGCATTCCCGTACTGAGCACCGCAGTGGGCGGCATTGCCGAAATCCTAACCCAAGAGAGAGGCATTCTCATCGACTCAGGCGATGAAAACGCCCTGCTGCAAGGATTGAACACGCTATTGGACCAATACGGCGAATATGATCGCCAAGCCATAAGAGATTATGCGGTCAGAACATTTGCCGCAGACAAAATCGGGAGGCAAATCGTTGAAGCCTACAAAGAAGTCCTGTGAGCGGAAACTTCGTCACTCCTTCACCAATTTCACTGACAAAGCCTGTCCTTCTTCGTCAATGAAGCGAACGACATACAGTCCTTCAGCCCATGTACTCACGTCCACCAGATTGCCCGTACCCTGAAAAACGAGTTGTCCACAAGCATTAAACACCTTGACCTCCTTCACTTTGCCTTCTATCGTAAAGCTGCTTGAAGCCGGATTGGGATAAAGCTTCGTCTCCGCATGATGTTCCGTAACCGAAGTTACTTCAACATCAACGGTTTCCATCTCCGATTCGCAGGTTTCACCGTCGCGCTCATAGCTCACCGTCACGCCATAACTCCGCGTGCCGATAGGCGGATTCGGATCGCCATATTGGAACTGATACGGATTGTCGATCGTGGCAATCAATTCGTCGTCTCGGTAGACGTTGTATCGCACAAAGTCTTCTCCGCTCCAAAACCAATCCACCGTTGCGCCGTAGCTTTCGTCGCCGCCCCAAACATAATATCCTCTCTCAACAAAAACAGGATGGCAGTCAAGTCCACAATCAATCTCATAATCAATAATTTCGCCCACTTCCGGGTAGCCGCTAGAGGCTACAATCAAGTTGTCGTCCCCATCGTAAATCTCATAAGAAACTTCTTCAAGGCTGCCGTGCGAATAGCAAGTGTTGTCGTAGGTCCAGAAGAAAGTGGCGGTTTGTCCGGAAGGAACAGGCAGGTTCAAGGAAGCCGAACCACCGTCCCAAAGGCCTACACGCCGCGAGACCTTGCCGTCCTCGTCGAGTACTGCTATGAACGACATGTCCCACCCGTTGTTGCCGCTGTCGGCCAATTCAAAACGGAGGTCACATGTGCCGCCCACCATAACCGTGTCGCGCACCACCTTGCTCATACCAGCTTCATTGACGGCATACACCGAATAATAATAGGTGCCGTTTTTGGCCAGCTCATCGCGATACCAAAGCTGCTCTTGGGTGACGTGATTGAAACATTTCACCACTTCGCCATCGCGCATCACAACCACCGAGTCGAGCACCTCTATCATGCTGCCGCCTCGGGTAAGATAGGAAGGCGTAATCCAAAGCTCAACATGACGATTGACGGCATCGGAGGTGTCTATCTCCATAGAAACAGCCTGGGGCGTATCATCATACTCGTCTTCGGGGTGCAGGTTAAAGAGTGCTGTGTGATTCCAAGGGAAGGAATAGAAAGTGAGATAGAAACCGTCAATGGCATAATATCCGTTGTCGAATCCTGCCCATCCCCAATTGACGTGGAACATATATGACCCATCATAGCCGTCAACCACATAGGCATGACCGCCTACATCGCCAGAGGACGCGTAATACAGCGGCATTCCTGCATCAAGATTCGCCACCAAATCCTCTTCCCATTGGTATGAATCTTCCTTAGAAAGCAGCTGACATTCATCGCTATACTTGAAATATGCGCAAAATGCCGGACCGACATTCTCCGAATAGGCACCGCTGGCATTGGGGCCGTATCCCATGTCAACGCTCACGCCAGCATGGTACTCGAGCAACGCCGTGGCGGCCACTTCGGCCTGAGGGCTGGCGAAATCAAGGAAATCGGGCATCAACTCAAACCGATAGATAGCACTACCGAAATCAGCCTGTTGCCAACCGTAATCGCCAAAGTAGCTGCTGGCATAGTATCCGTGTTCGCCAACGCCCGAGCGCGGCCACTCCCAATAACGCATTATCTGGCTCATGGCATTGGCCACGCAACCCGACTTGCAATGGCCACCGTAAACCGAAGAAGGGTCTTCGGGTGCCATATCGTTATAAAGATCGGTCTGGTTCCAAATGGAAGCCATCAAGGGGCCGACACTTCGGTTGTTCCTTTTTCCAAGCATCCTGCCCGTCTTTTCAAGGCTCGTCCAATCGGTCACAGCCTGTTCGGTACGCTCGTCATTATTGGCATACATCTGGCTGAAACCCGCCTTGTAGTTATCGAAGAAAGTCATCAGGCCATCGGGAAGCTGGGCGGTGAAGTTGCTCTCTGTGGAATAGCCCAAGATGGGTTTGGCGCGGTCGTCTGCCGACACGATGACAAAGCCCTTGGGTTGCATCGCGAAGACATAAAAGCAGGCCTGTCCATTGTCGGCATAGGCCGTATAGGTCAACGCCGCTGAAGCCGACCTGACTTCCGTATTGACATTCATAAACTTGATGCCCAACATCTTGGCATGATTGACATCAACAGGACCAGCTTGAAGCCCGCCGAACATGGCGACAAGCAGCAAAAAAAGTAATATTCTTCTCATTTGTTGAACTTATTTGATTGTTTATAATTCTGCATTCCTTACCAAGACAAACGAGTCCTTGTCCGTTTCCTTCGGCACATAGCCTTGGTCGTAAACGAAATGGTAAACAGCACCCGCTTTGGTCGTATATGTACTCGTAAAATACTTGAAATCAAATCCTTTCTCGGTCAATTGCTGGCGGCTGGCAAAGCCCTTTCCGTTGGGGTTCAGTTCTTCGAGAATGTTGCGGTTACGCGCAAGTATGCCGTTGATTTTCCGTACAATATTGATTTGCTTGTGTGTCTTCTCATAGTTAAAGCTGTTGCGGCACGAGTCGCAGCAGAACTTCTTGTCGATGCGCCCGATGATGGACTCACCGCAATAGAGGCATTTCCTTTTCTCATCTTCCATAATAGTCTGTTTTTTTATTTCATTTCTTTTTTCATTTTGGAGCGGGCTTTTGTCGGCTTCTGCCCAGTTCACGTTTTTTATCATTGTTGCCGGACATCAAAAGCTTTGAAGCGGCGCCTATTGGGTAAATACGTAAT
>JBGYWU010000126.1:0-7595 GCA_041842265.1 Candidatus Limimorpha sp.
CAAAAGAAACCGACGGTTTCAGTGAGGCTTTGAAAGTATATGGCATGTCGATTCCCGACAAAAAACATTGTTTTGTCGTCATCCCCGCGTATTCCTGCCTTGGATGTGTTCAGAAAACATGGCTTTGGCTTGAGAAGAATATTTCTGAAAAACCAAATTATCATATCACTGTCATTGATTGTAACAAAGAAAATGTCTTTACGAAGCAAATCAACTGTGATGTGCGTTTCGACACGTCGAGCGTGTTGGACAATGTGTGCTTTGATTTGGCAAATCCTACAATCATCAAAACTGTTGATAAAAAAATCACATCGATAATTTCCATCGACTCAAGATATATTGACGAGACTTTGGAGTTGGAACTTAAGGAGTTTATTTGATTGTGATGCCTCCTCGTTCTCCGCATCACAGAAACCAGCATCGGCTTAGTTACGCAAAAGGAAAAGCAAGTTTGAAGAGTAACACCCTAAAATATGTCATTGCTGTCCGGTAAACATATCTAAGATGTTGATAGTCAAAGTGGTTTTGTATGACAAGCCCTTTCTTTGAAATGTTGACTTAACAATTTGTTATTCAATATGTTGCGAATGCCTCTGTGATTTTTTCCGGACTGCAATGAAAATATATCGCCATGAAACGTTTTGCATTATTTTGTCTGTTGTGTTTGTTTACGGTTAGTTCTTGCGACCGTGTTAAGGATTGTTCTGATACCAAGCCCTTTGTTGCCAAAGTGAAAGTCAATGAAATGGATTGCTTCAGGTGTTTCGGTGGCACACATGCCATTCAGGAATTGTCGGAAGTCGCCCATATCGAGCTCGTGTTTAGGGATATGGGCGAAATAGAGATTCTGCGTTTTTTAGAGCTAAACGGTTTCGATTCGGACAACCGGAACCTGGCTTTTGAAGTGGTCTCTGATGCGTCATCGTACGATGCCCTTGATGCGTATGGCCGTTCCGAATTGCACCTGTTTGACAACGAAGGCAAGGAAGTGTTCGCTTCCCCACTTGATTCCAAGTCACTCGGAAAACAAATCGACGAGCTGCGTACCCTAGGTCGGGAGATGACAAAACCCATTCGCCCGAAATTGGACCTGAAATACGGTTCTGGCGTTCTGGACTTATCGGTGAGCGACAACCATTACCTTGTGGCAAACCGTGGCATGAACTATTGTGAAGTCTTTGACAAAGAGGGCAATAGGGTGTTATGCATCGATGCCCTGCAAATCGATCCGATGGAGATATTTCCTGAGATGCGGAAAAACGAGCCGTACGTCCGTTTCATGAAAGAGATGGGGGCGTTTGCCTGTCGGATTGAACATGCAAGGCTTATGGACGACGAAGTGCTGCTAAAGGTATTTGTTCCCTATGTTGAGGTTCGCAACGACTCAGTCATACAAGAGGTAAGACCTTGCATGATTTCTTATTCGGAGGAACACGGTGCATGGTCGTCGCGGCTGCCGTTTGACCCCAACGAACATCCTATTGAAGCCGCGGGGAGGGCAAAAGGAGACGAAGATTGTTATGGCATTGTCAGGGAATTTATCGGGGATGGCCATCCTGAATACAAAAGTCTGCGAATGAAAACCGCAGGCGGGAAACTTCAGGTTGTCGACATAAAGGTGCTGGAAATCCCTGATTTCAACATGATTCCCAACTTCGCCTACGAACCTAAAGTCAAGGAAGGTATGTTTGCTTTGGGCTACACAGACTTCCTGTACGACCTGGAGATTGATTCGGTTTATGTCCTCCCATTCAACAGCAATCCCTCAATGACCGGATTGGGCACAAAGAACTTCACCATATCTTATGATGGGCATGTGGTGGATTGGTCCTATGATGGCGACGTTTTGGCTGTCATTTATTATGATGCCAAATTGATGCAGTGCCAATACCTATTCAAAGACATTGCATCGGGGAAAACCTGCATTACTCCACTGTCGTTCGGCACAAACCTGAAATGCCCTGCAATGTATTTGGCCTCGCCGCATGTGTTGTATTATCTTGATTCTGGAAACGAAGTCCAAGTGATGCCAACATTTTGTTTGCCATAAACATCCGATAGGGCTGTCCGATTGGAATAATTTCATACATTTGCAACCCAAACATATAATCACAATGAACAATCGTGTCCTTTTGTTACTAGTAATTTGGGTCTTTGGGCTCTCCGTCAATATTGTTTCCGCACAAAACCGACAAGCCTATAAGGTCGGTCTCGTCGGCTTCTACAACCTCGAAAACCTGTTCGACACCATCAACGACCCGAACATCAACGATGAGGAGTTCCTGCCTCAAGGTGCCAACCAGTGGAACACCGAGAAATACCTCACCAAGCTCCACAATATGGCTAATGCCATCTCCACCATCGGCACCGACATCACCCCCGATGGCGTGGCCGTCCTTGGCATGTCGGAGATGGAAAACCTCCGTGTTCTCGAAGACCTCGTGGCCCAGCCCGAGATCAAGGACCGCAACTATCAGGTGGTGCACTATGACTCGCCCGACCGTCGAGGCGTGGATGTGGCTCTGATTTACAATCCGAAGTATTTTAAGCTGACAAGCAGCAAGTCATACCGTACCATTGTTCCCACCGACCCTGACTTCCTCACCCGCGACCAACTGGTGGTCAGTGGTATATTCGACGGCGAGTCGATGCACTTCATCGTCATGCACTGGCCTTCACGCTCCGGCGGTGAGAAACGCTCGGAGCCAGGCCGTATTGCCGCTGCCGAACTGTGTCGCCACATCGCCGATTCCATTCTAAGGGACGACCAAAACGCCAAAGTTATCATGATGGGCGATTTCAACGACTATCCTGACAACAAAAGTGTTACCGATTACCTTCTTGCCTCTGGCAACATGAAAGACCTTCGCGAAGGTGAGTTCTTCAACCCTATGTACGAGCTCCACAAAAAAGGCATCGGCACCAACTACTACCGCGATGTGCCCGGTGTCTTAGACCAGATTGTCCTCACGCAAAGTTTGTTGCCCACCGACTACAGCTCCTACCAATACAAGAATGTGAAAGCCCACAACAAGGAGTTTTTGAAGCAGCATGGCGGCAAATACAACGGCTATCCTTTCCGCACCTTCGCGGGCGGTGTGTGGTTAGGGGGTTACAGTGACCATTTCCCTGTATACATCATCCTACTGAAAAAAGCATAAAAGAAAAGTCCGATTTCATGTCGGGCTTTTCTTTTTAAGGCTATCTTCTAAACTCACCAAACTTCCAACTCGTCAACGAAAATCCATGCTGGATTGCCGAAACCGTTATGGTCTTCCGGCAGGTCAAAGCCTTTGATGACTACTTCAACGAATCGTGCAAACAGCGGCTCAAACCCTACTTCATGGGTAAATATTCCGTCCTTGTCCTTCCAAGAGGAAATTGAGAAATCTCTCCTTGCCACTTCACGGAAGGACTCGCCGTCATCGGAAACCATCACCACAACCTCGCTGGGATTGTAAATCCATGCACCTTTGTTGACGAGTGCGCGGAAACGGACATGACTCATTTCGTAAGGGCTTCCCAAATCGATGACGGCATCCAACGGCTTGTCAAAAAATCCCAGCCAACGCCCCGAGTTGTATGCCGCACGGCCCATATTGCCGTCAACCAGCACAGAAGCACCATCGTAAGTGTATGGTTCGGCAGGCTGTTGGCGCAAGGTGATTGGCTTGCGTGTGGCCAAGTTTGGGGCAACCGTATCAATCCACACTTGTGGGTTGAAAATATGTTTGGCATAATCGTATTGGTAGAGGTCATAAATCCCGGCCATCTTTCGGCAACGCTCCACAAAAGCCTCGAAATTGCGCTCTACTGGATTATTCCATTGCAGTTCCGCTAAGGCATCCATGCGTGGCATGGCCATGTACTGCACATGACGGAACGAAGCGATGTATTCCGTCCAGATGTTGGCCTGCACTCCGATGATGTGCTTCTGCTGCTCGGGCGTGAGTTCTTCGGGCATAGGCTGGAACTCATACACGCGTTCCACGGGCAGGTAGCCGCCAATACAAGGGGGCTCGTTGGCGATGTCCTCACTTTGGTAGTAGTCGAAATAGAGGTGCGATGAGGGCGTCATGATTACATCATGACCCTTACGCGCCGCCTCAATGCCGCCTTCTGTGCCGCGCCAACTCATGATGATGGCGGTTCCCGAAACATCGCCCTCTAAGATCTCATCCCAACCGATGACACGACGCCCGCGTGCCTCCACAACCTTAGCCATACGGTTCATCACATAGCTTTGGAGGTAGTCCTCTTTCGAGAAACGCTCATCGCCTTTGATGCCCAGTTGCTTGATCTTGGCTTGGCACTTGGGGCATTGCTCCCAGCGCAGCTTTGGGCATTCGTCGCCGCCGATATGGATATAAGGAGAAGGAAACACATCCATCACCTCATTGAGCACATCCTCAACGAATTGCATGGCTTCCTCGTTTCCCGCGCAAAGGACATCTTCCGACACGCCCCAACGCCGCCACACTTCATAGGGACCACCAGTGCAACCCAGCTGCGGATAGCAGGCCAAGGCCGCCTGCATGTGACCGGGCAAGTCGATTTCAGGAATAATGTTGATATGGCGTTCGGCGGCGTATTGGATAAGGTCATGGAGCTCATCTTGGGTATAGAAGCCCCCGTGACGGATGGTATCATAATGATTACTATTGTGCCCAATGACCGTACCGCTACGGTAAGCACCAATCTCTGTCAATTCAGGATATTTCTTGATTTCCATGCGCCAGCCTTGGTCCTCGCTAAGGTGGAAGTGGAACTGGTTCATGTTGTGAAGGGCCATCATGTCTATATAAATCTTCACCGAGTCCAAGTCAATGAAATGGCGGCAAGGGTCGAGGTGCATACCGCGATATCCGAAGTTGGGCCAGTCGCTGATGGTTCCACAGGGCAGTTGGAAGTCGTTCTTGCCCACGTCATTCCCACGTTGTCCTGTGGGTTTGGAATCATTGGGCGAGACGGGCAAACTTTTGCGCAGGGTCTGGATGCCGTAAAACACACCTGCAGCATCGGCACCTTTGAGTGCGACCTGCTTCGGCATGATGTCGATTTCGTAGGCTTCGGCGCGGTTGAATTCAGCTGGAGCGAGTTTCAGCACAATGCCATCGGTTTCATTGCCTTGCCATTCTTCATTTTGCATTTTGAAATGCAAAATGTCATTGACGTATTCACTGAGAAACTGCGCTTCGCGCTGTAAGCCGGCTTCGTAATAGATTGTGGTCTTTGGGCTCAATTTGAAAGGTTTCTCTTCATTCAATTGAACCTCTTTCGGCTGCGGTATGATGTTGTAGGAGGCACTGGGGAATTGTTGTGTGCAGGCAGACATTAGAAAGGTCGCAGCATAGAAGAGAAAAGATTTTTTCATCGGGAGAAGAATTAGATTCGGGGCAAAGATAGTTGTTTTTCAACAACCATCTCATCTTTTCCCGCATAACCCATCCATTCTCCATCGTATCGGATTGTTGGCGAATTATATACGGTTCATTTTCCATTTGATTGCGGATAATATGGCCATGATAATGCGGTTGTTACCCAAACGGAATATCATGTTCAATGGGATATTTTGTAACGGCGGATTTTATGCCGTGCACCACCGTCGGCAAATTCGCCGATTGCGGCACAAACCCTATGGCACACAGCACGTGTCCTTTAAACCAAGTGTGCCTGTTGTTTGACGAAGGAGAACCGTCTGCTCGATTTGCGTTTTTGCCCATCCCTCGATTTCTGACAATGCCATTTGCCCAATTCCCACATTACCGAAATACAATTCAGGGTGCTTCGTGCTGAATATCAAGAAATAATCCGAGCCTGAATAATCAGGCCATAGCGCACGTGGTGATTTGAGTTGGGGAAGGCAGCATGACATTGCCTTGGGTTTCCGCAAAACTGCACAATATTATCCGCAAAACAAAAACAGCGTACTTGAGCTTTTCAAATACGCTGTTTCAGGTTGTGGACACAATAATTACGGACACGTCGAATGTATCCGTACAGAATTATTCGCCCAATTTGATACGAACGAAGCTAACCACAGTGGCTTCCTTATCGGCGGCCTGGATGTACTCCGCGACCGTCTTGGGGTCAGCGACCAGAGAGGTCTGGTTGAGCAGGCAGCTCTCCTTGAAGAACTTGTTCAGACGACCATTGGCGATGTTCTGAATCATGCCTTCGTTGAGTTGCACCTGTCCGGGAACAGTGGCCTTGATTTCGCGGGCCATAGCACCTTGTTCCTCGGTGATGTAGCCTTTGGTGATGTTCGAGTTGATGTGGTCATCGCTGTCGACATGGTTGGGGTTGATACCAGCCTTACGGAGTGCTTTCTCGACTTCCTTGGCAATCTGTTCTTCCTTAGTTTTCTCGACGGCAACAGCGAATTCGCGGTCCTTCACCTCTTGGGGGATGGAGGCTTCGCTCACCGAAAGCGGATTCATGGCGGCAACGTGCATGCACACCTCATGGCTCACTTCTTCGGCATTATTGAAATCTTTGTTCATCTCAACGATGGTGGCAAGGCGGTTGCCCGGGTGGTTGTAGTTGGCGACATAGGCACCTTCGAGAACCCTAAAAGCCCCGAGCTCGGTCTTTTCTCCGGTAACAGCACCCTGGTTGGCAACAAGTGCCTCAACGGTCTGTCCGTCGAGTTCCATAGCTTTCAGCTCATCCATGTTTTTCACACGATTGGCGACGGCTTTATCAAGCACATCCTTTGTGAATTTAACGAAATCGGCGTTGTTGGCTACAAAGTCGGTTTCACAATTCAGCATGATGGCAGCGGCATACTTGTGGTCTTCAGTAGACTTCGAAAGCACACAGCCTTCGCTTGCACTGCGGTCGGCACGCTTGGCGGCTTTGGCCATACCTTTCTTGCGCAGGATGTCGACAGCAGCCTGGATGTCGCCATCGGTTTCGACAAGAGCCTTTTTGCAGTCCATCATGCCGGCACCCGTCATTTGTCTCAGTTCATTTACTTGAGCAGCAGTAATATTCATTTGTGTGTTGTTTTTAAAGGTTGATTTTAGGACGACTGGCTTTTGGCTGTTTAAGCTGTAGCTTATAGCCGTTAGCTATTAGCTTGAGAGCTACCGAGCTAACAGCTAATTGCTAACGGCTAATTACCGGAGCCAAAAGCCAGAAGCCATATTTAGTTCTTAGCGATGGGACGGCGAGGACGGCGGTTGGTTCGAGGACGGCGTTCATCCTTGCTGTCCTCTTCCTCAATCTTGTCATTCCTCTCCACGATATCTTCCTCTTCCTCTTCTTGGACGAGGTCCTTGTTGTTCTTGCGCTCGTTGATGCCTTCCTCGATGGCTTCAACCATTTTGCCGACGATGAGGGCTATGCTCTTCGAAGCGTCGTCGTTGGCGGGAATGGGGAAGTCGATAAGGTTGGGATTGGTATTGGTATCGACGATGGCGAAGGTCGGGATATTGAGCTTGCGGGCTTCAGCAACGGCGATATGTTCTTTCATGATGTCGACAACGAACAGGGCGGAAGGCAGACGGCTCAAGTCGGCGATAGAGCCGAGGTTCTTCTCAAGTTTCTCGCGCTCACGCTCAATTTGGAGTTTCTCGCGCTTGGAAAGGCTC
>JBGYWU010000127.1:0-2585 GCA_041842265.1 Candidatus Limimorpha sp.
CCTCGTCGTAACTCACATAGACCGACACGTTGGTACGTGAGTTACCGTAAGGCACCGAATGGAGCAGGCGATTCCTGTCGTGACCTTGGTTTTCGGAGGTGAAGTGGATGATATCGCCGTTGCAAGCAGGCGCGGTGATATCGTACCAAGTCGAGGTGGTAGGCTGCCAGGTCTCGCCGCCGTCCTCGGAGATGTTGTACCAACGGTTGCCTCCGTGACGGATGCTCATCAGGATACGACCATCGACCAATTCCGTGACTTTGGCCTCGTCGCCGCCCACCGAAGCGCAGCCCGACACTTGCCAAGTCAGGCCGTTGTCGTCGGAATAAACAGCATAATTGTTCAAGGACTGCGCCGCGCTTTCGCGGATGGCTGCCACGAACATAATGCGACCCGTGGAAGTGCGCAGTCCATTACCTTAGCCGAAATACGAAGCGCGCCAAGTTTGGTGTTCAGGGATGACACAGTTGTCGCCAAAGATGAAATGGGTGATGTCCTCGGGTTACGTCCAAATCTGGCCGTTGTCATAACTGCTTGAGATATAGGAACGGATGGGATTAGGCGTTGAGTTCCAAAGTACTACACCACCCACGAAATGCCGCAATCAGGCCGTTGCTGTCGTTGCTCCAGGCTAGTGCGCAGTCGCCGAAACCATGATTAACGCCCGTGCCCAAAGAATGGTGTAAGGCTCACTCCAAGTGTGGCCGCCGTCGGTGCTGCGGTTGCAGACAATGTCGATGTCTTGCGCGGGTCGCCCTCGTTGTATTTGTGCTTGTCAGTGACCGCCACCACGCTGCCATCCTTCGCCGTGATGACGGCGGGAATGCGATAATTCATGGAGCTATAGTCGCCGGGCTGATAAATCAAGGTTTGGGCGAGGAGAATCTCACGGCTACCAGCAGGGAGGGGTTGGCGAGTTCGTATGTCTCTTCGGCGGTCGTTATCGCCTTCAAGGCAGCGTCAATCACGTTGCCCTCGGTGGCATTGTCGGCCACATGAGCCACAACCCAAAGGTAATTCGTGCCTGAAACGAGGTTGCCTTGTAAGTTGCAAATCAAGTTACCCGATGCAGGAACGGCACTTCCAGGCAAAGTGGCATCTTGAGGATGGCGCTCGTCGAAAGCGTTGACAGAACCTGTAGAATACACCTTAACTTCTTCAATGTCATTCAAATCCGTTGTTCCTTCAAGATTCAGAGTCAATGATTCTTTTCATAGTAATAGGCTTTTTTGGGTTAAACAACAGATTATTGGCTACGAAACCGACAAATTTTCGGAGAATAACCAAGTATTTCCTATTTTTGCCTCGCAAATATGTCAGACACGATTACGATACGGAAAGGATTGGACATCCCCATCGGCGGAGCAGCGGAGTTGCGCCTCACAGATGCGCGAAGCATTACGACATACGCTGTTAAACCCACTGATTTTGTAGGACTTACACCACGACTAACCGTTAAGGAAGGCGATATGGTACGCTTAGGCGATGCCCTGTTTGTGGACAAACATGATGAGCGCATCCGTTTTACCTCACCTGTCGACGGGCACGTTAAGGCCATCGTGAGGGGCGAGAAAAGGAAACTTTTGGGTGTCATTGTGGAGGCGGATTACAAATCCGCGGGTTCGATGGGCTCGAGTTGCAAATCCTCGCCAATGGCACAAACGGCAGAGGAAATCAAAGAAACCATGCTCCGTTGGGGACTATGGCCTATGCTACGCCAACGTCCTTTCAGCATCATCGCCAATCCTGATGACAAGCCCAAGGCCGTTTTCGTCAGCGCCTTCGATAGCGCACCTCTTGCTCTAGATTATGACTTCGCCCTACAAGGCAGGAAAACATTCTTTGCCAAAGGCGTTGAGGCGTTATCCAAACTAACTGATGGGATAATCCATGTCTGCTTCCGCCCAGGCCAAAAACTGGCGGAGCAACTCTCAACTCTCAACTCTCAACTCTCAACCCATTTTATAAAAGGCCCTCATCCCGCCGGAAACGTCGGCACGCAGATTGCCCATATCGATCCTATTAATAAAGGTGAGGTGGTTTGGACGATGGCTGCGCAGGATGTGGCGGTGTTGGGCGAACTCATCACGACAAGCGAATACCGTCCCGAGAAGGTCATCGCCGTGGCTGGGCCACAAACCCAAAACCCGCATTATTACCACATCAAGGCTGGTGCTTGCGTGGAGAACTTAGTGAAAGGACAAATCCCCCACGTCGCCTATCCGAAGATGGATGACACACCGTCTGCCTTTCGCATCATATCTGGCAATGTATTAAGCGGAACGCCGATAGCTGCCGACAATTACATTAACGCCTACGACAACATAATCACACTTCTGCCCGAAGGCAACCAGCCAGAATTCATGGGGTGGCTAATGCCAGGTGTGAAAAAATTCAGCCTCTCTCGCACCTTCCTTAGCGGCTTCATGCCCAAGAGTGATTTCAAGCCCTTTGGCATACAAACACCTCGTTTTGAGCGTTTTTGGAAGTTTGACACCAATATGCACGGCGAAATCAGGCCTTTTGTCGTCACAGGCAAGTTTGAAAGCGTTTTCCCATTCGATATCTATCCGCTGCAACTCATC
>JBGYWU010000128.1:0-7273 GCA_041842265.1 Candidatus Limimorpha sp.
CTGGTATAGATAGCACCGTCCATTCGTCAGGCTCCGCTTTCAGGATGCGCCCTGCAAGGTCATCCTCATGCCAGCGGGTCATAATGAATAGCTGCTTGGAATCGTTGTGCAAACGGGTGGTCAATACGGTGTTGTACCAATTCCACACCCGTTCACGGTACACGGGCGAATAGGCCTCGGTGGCATCCTTCACGGGGTCATCGATGATGGCGATGTCCACGGGCGTACCCGTCAATGGCCCGCCCACGCCAACGGCCTTGTAAAAGCCCTGATGACCCGCCAGCTCGAAGAAATCCAAGTTCTTGATGTAGGTGGTCGGGTCATCCTTCGCCTTGCGGCTCGATGCAAGATAGGTTTCAGGGAAGATGTCCTGATACTTTTGGCTCTCGATAATCCTTTGGACGCTCCGGCTGAACTGCTCCGAAAGGTCGGAGGCATAGGAGCATGACGCAATCTTCAAGTCAGGGTCGCGCCCGAACGCCCACGCTGGGAAGTTTCGGGAAATAATTTCCGACTTGCCATGCTGGGGCGGCACGAAGACCA
This sequence comes from Candidatus Limimorpha sp., assembly GCA_041842265.1. Lineage (GTDB taxonomy): Bacteria > Bacteroidota > Bacteroidia > Bacteroidales > F082 > Limimorpha. The sequence continues at coordinate 544 of JBGYWU010000128.1, forward strand.
TCAAGTTCTTAATCTTGCCCTCCAACAGCATTTGGCAATGCTCCGCAATGACACGGTGGAACCATTCAAGGTGATACTTGGGATTGCTGTAGCCGAGAAAATGGGAAAAGGAGGTCGGAGCCTCCAGCCTCAACTTGGCCTGCTTCAACCTCATCAGTTTTTTCCTTCTTTCGGCTTCGGTAATCCTCATTATTCCTTGCTCTCCATCTTTTCAAGGCGTTCGATTTCGGCGTTGATTTCGTCCAAGGTCATTTCCTGCTCATTGGCCGACCTCACGGCGATGTTGCTGTTTTGGCGGTTTTGGTAGTGTTCGGGGTCAAGGTTGGTAATCAGGAATATCGCAGCCCCCACGTTAGGCTCGAAAATCAGCCTTTTGCGCTTCATCTTGGTGATGATGGGCTTCGATTCGTCCTTTGGGTTGGGTCGGTACTCCGTCTCGGTGACTTCTTTCTCATAGCCCTTTGCCGCCATTGCCAGCGTCTCGTGGAGGTCGTGGGTCAGGGTCTTTTTGTAATCCTCCTTTGCCCTCTCAATGGCGGTCTTGAAGTCCTCCTTTTCAATCATCCAACGGCGGTAGGTCTTATCATCAATCCCCATCACCTTGATGAAGTCCTGAAGCTGACCGCCGCCGTAGTCGATGAGGCCGTGTTGCCTCACCCAATCCTCGGCCGTCTTGACCAATGCAAGTGAGTATTTCATTGCTGCAAATCAATTAGTTTATAAAACTCATCGCGGCATTCCTTATCGGTCTTGAAAAGCCCTTCAAGGTGTGCCACGGTCATATTTCCATCGTTGCGGACACCCCGCATCGTCTTGCAAAGGTGCTTTCCCTTCATCACCAATGCCATCCCCAGCACCTTGCCGTCAAGGGCTTCGGTCAGCATGGCCACGATGTCAGCGGCCAGCCGTTCCTGAAGCTGCAACCTTGCGGCGCAGTACCCCACGACACGGGCGACCTTGGAAATGCCCAAAATGCGCCCGTCAGGGGCAGGGATGTAGGCGAAGTAATACTTACCGAAGAAGGGGAGTATATGATGCTCACACATCGAATAATAGTCCCCTGAATCGAAGACTATATCCGTCATCCCGTCCTCATTGGCGAAGGTGGTAATCTTGGGCTTTTGGCTCGGGTCGTAGCCCCTGAAAATCTCTTTCCACATCCGCATGATGCGGTCGGGTGTGCCTTGCAACCCCTCGCGGTCGGGGTCTTCGCCAATGGCACGAATCAGGGTTCTCAACGCACTTTCAACATCTTTTGCGTTTGGAGTGATATTTTCCATTTCGGGTGTCCTTTCACATATTCAATCAGTTGTTTGACGATTTCACGGTTCTTTTCCTCATTGCCCGTGTCGCAGGGCTGGAGGTAGTAATGCGGGGCGGTGATGCCGTAGTCATCGGGTTCATGCACCCCGTCAAATATCACCTTCACCTCCATAGCGAAGTCGATGACGGGCTTTCCCTTTTCGCCAACGAAAGCGGCCTTTGGGCTGACCGTAATCCAATCCACACCCCTCGGAATGGGCTGGGTGCCGTTGGTCTCGATGGCCACCTGCTTGCCGATTTGGTGAATCTTGGCAATCAGTTCCTCGATGCCATGAAGTGTCGGCTCGCCGCCAGTCAGCACGACCAAATCCGATGGATAGTCCAAGATTTCCCTCACTATCTCATCGCAGGTCATTCCCTTGTGGGGCTGATGCTCGGTGTCGCAAAACGGGCATTTCAGGTTACAGCCCGACAAACGGATAAATATGGCGGGTTTTCCCGCGTTGTACCCCTCACCCTGAATCGAATAGAATATCTCGTTCACTCTCATGGCTCCGCATGGTTTTTGCCCATCTTGCCATCGCAGACATAGACGGCGGTATTTCCCTCACTTTCCTGAACGGCGCATTTGTAGCATTCAGGGATTTGCTCAACGACCCAGCGGGCGATGTTCTCGGCGGTCGGGTTGAAGGGCAGAACCTCATTCAGGTTTTGGTGGTCAAGCCTTCCGTGAATCTTGCGCTTTATCTCGGTGAAGTCGCACACCATCCCGTCACCATTCAGTTTCTTGGCCTTGCAATACACCGTCACAATCCAATTATGGCCGTGCAGGTTTTGGCACTTGCTTTCGTAGGAGAGATTCAGGCGGTGACTGCCAGCAATCTCCATTCTTTTGCTCACATAAAACATGGCTCTTTGTTTTTTATTAATGGTTGGTATTCTTGGAATTTCGGGTAAACCAATAGAAGAAGGGCGTGTCAATCAGGGCAAGGATGAACTTGATGCCATACTGACCCACCATCAAACCGAAAAGCTGGCCGATGCCTCCGGACTTCCACAGCCAGCCCATCCCCAGCCCGAATGAAATCAGGGCGTAAACAAAGGTGTCGATGACTTGGGAGGTCATGGTACTGCCATTGTTCCAAACCCACCTCAATTTAGGGTCGGCCTCGTAGCGGTCACGCAGCTTGTGGAATATCCACACATCCCACGATTGGGAACACAAATAGGCACACAAACTGCCAAGGACGAAGCACCACGACTGACCCAACAGCATTTCGTATGACGACTGTATGGCTGGGTCGATGGCTTTCAGGTGCTGGGTGGCAATTATCAATATCAGGGCGAAGACCTGAATCAGCAAGCCGCGCAGTACCGCCCTCTTTGCCTCATCCTTACCCCATATCTCTCCGATGATGTCCGTGCAAAGGAAAGTCACGGCATAGGTCAAGGCACCGCCTGACGATATGCAACGGTGACCAAAGATGGAAAAACCGAAATCCACCACCTTGCAGCCCACCACGTTTGCAATCACGATGCTCACAACGAAAAACAAATTGAACACCAACAAATTTTCGTTCGTCTTTCTCATATATCAATATTCTTGTTATTATATTCTATTATTCTACTGTAATCCTGATTACCTACTGCATTTTGATATTTCCGTTTGAAGGATTCAATGGATAGGCAAAGGAAATTGGTATTCTGCTCGTTGTTGTATTGGTGGATGGCATCGTAAATCTCATCCCCAACCAGCTTCCGAACATCTTCAGTCCTGATGTTTCGGATATGGTGCTTGCCGACAAAACCATATCTTTTGCCGCTCACATAGGTAGTGGAATCGGACGAGGTGCAGAACGAGGCGCATTGCTTCAACAAGGCCATTTCCGTGCATCCCAAAAAGTGGATGTCGATTTCGGGCTTGCGGTTCTTTATATAGGAGGCCACTTTGTAGGTGTAGTCCTTCTTTCCCGCAAACCTCAATTCAGGCACCGACACGGCAATGTAGTCGCTGAACTCAATGAGGCGGTCAAGCCCCTTTTGCCCGTCTTCAAGGTGAAAGACATTGATAATCCTATTGGGAAGGTCGTGGCGCATCCTCTCACGGAATTCCCATGCCTTTTCCACACCGAGAACCTTTTGGCAGTCCACCTCAACGCAGGTCGCCCCGCTGCCGTGGGCGAGGGTGAACTCAACAAGCGCATCATACCAGCGGCCAATGATGCCTTCGTCATGGTTTCCAGCCTGCGCACCGAACATCAGGGTAAACAGCCCCGAATCCTGAATGCAGTGCTTCATCGTGGAGGTGCAGGCACGGGGAATGTCGATTTTCGGGTCTGACATCGTTTTCAAGGCCATTATGGGGCTTTTGGCCTTGTTGCCGAACAACATTCTTTCCACAAAGGGAAAAGCCGTATAAAGGGCGTAATTCACGCCCAACTCACGCACGGCAACGAATTGGTTCTGAACCTCCGCTCCCGCATAGTGTATTTTGATGTTATCGGGACAATGCAGCACCTCCATAGCCATCCTCAAAAACTTCGCATGATTCCATGCCGTCAAACATTCTCATCAAATACTCGGCAATCGCCTCGCATGACATATCCCCGAACTCGGCGGGTCTGCCAAATTGTTCCTCAATGGCAACGGCGATTTTCCGCTGCTGGTCGATAATCTCAATCTCACGCTCGTTGTGCGACACACCAAAACGGCACCTAATCACGAAGTTGTGACGGTGCGCATTTGATAGGTAGTCGCAAAACTCGGGCGCGTCAGGGTAACGATGGAAACCCTCTATCTCATTGTGGGTAATTACTTGTCTTTTCATTATAATATCTTTATACCCTTATAGTTGGTAAGCAAATTTTCTACATCCTCCTTGATAGCCTTTTTCATGTCGGAGATGCTTTCGGGAATCACCACCGTTAGGCGGTCAGTATTCTCCTTTTCCTCCACATCGAAAAGGCCGTCCAAGTCGGAATCCTCATATTGGGGAAGGTTCAAGCCCCATTTGGGCAGTTGGTCGGTATCCCACTCGCTCAATAGCTTTTCCCAATCCCAACGGCCATAGGACACATTGTCAAGGGTGGCGTATGCCATTAGATGCTCCGAGTCGGTGTCTTCGTCAATGATATAGCACGGGGTTTCCTCACACCCTTCGTCACGCAATGACCGAAGCCTCATATTGCCGCCGATGACCACATAGCGGCCGTCCAGCGGATAAACCTTCAAAAGGTCATAGTTCAATAGTTCGGGATAGTCCTTGATGTTTTGTTTAAGTAACTCAAAGTCTTCCTTGGTGATTTCCCTTGGGTTTTGCGGCAGGCCGTCAATTTGGCCGATATTCTCATCCAACATCGACAACGGCAGCACCTCGATTCTGCAAATATCCTTTTCCATGCGCTTCTTATTTTACGGTTACACCTTCATAGGCTTTCAGCCCATCCTCAAGCAACACCTTCATTTCATCCTTCGACCCGATTAGCTTTTCAGGCAGGAGTATGGTAATTTTCTCGCCGTTCTCGGAGCAAAAGTCGTCAGGGTTCAACTCCGCTTCGCTAATGAACAAGTCCACGCCCCAGGCAGAGAGATGGGCGGCATCCCATTCGTTTGCCAGCATATCCCAATCCCATTTGCCAAAACCCACATTGGCCAATGTCGCATAGGCTTGCAGCCTCTCAATCGTGGTTTCCTTGGGAAGCAACACGCACGGCGCATCTTTGTGGCCAAGTTCTTGCATGGCACGGAGGCGCATGTTACCGTCAATGACAATATAGTGGCCATTGTCAAGAGGGTAAACCTTCATCCTCCGCAGTTCCAGCATTTCAGGGTATTGCATGATATTTTCCTTCAGCAATTCAAACTTGCTTTCGGAAATCTTGCGGGGATTGGCGGGCAAACCATCAAGCTGGCCCTCGTTAGGCTCCAAGAGGTCAAGGCCAATCGTGACAAACATAGATTTTATGGTTTTATCCATATCCATGTATTTTGACTTTAATTAGTTGATATTCGCCGCAAAAATACGAAAAGGGTGCTTAATAAGTACCCTTTTCGCTCAAAAAAAGGAAATTCAACGCAAATAAGCGTTTATCTCATCCACAAACTCAACGTAGCAGTGGCAAACCACGTACTTGTAGCCCTGACCCTCAACGGCCGCCTGCCATGCCTTTTGCGATGGCTGCTGTTTCCCCTTTGGGGTCTTCATTTCGATGAAAAGGCCGTGCCAGCCCTTGCAGGCCACAAATAGGCAAAGGTCGGCGGCTCCAGCCGTCACACCCTCGCCCTTCATAATCGCGGCCTCAATCCTCGACCTTGCCCCGCCATTTGGGATTGCAATCAAATTCAGGGCGAGTTTCGGGTATTGGCACCTGAACCACGCCACGCAGCACCGCTGTATTTCGCTCTCGTTGTGTCTCATGTCAGAAAGGGGGTTCTATGCCGCCGCCAATGGGAGGAATCGGGGTGTCCCAATCGTTCCTTGGCTGGGGTTGCTGGTACTGCGGTTGGTATTGTGGCTGGTAGGCCGTTTGCGGCTGCTGTTGGCCGTCAGGTCGGCGGTCAAGCAATTGCAGGGTCTCACACTCGATTTCGAAGGAATAGCGGGTTTGGCCGTCCTTTTCATAGGCGCGTGTCCGCATCTTTCCCTGAATGTAAAGCTGACTGCCTTTGCGGACGAAACGCTCAACCACATCCGCAGTCTTTCCCCAGCACACTATGTTGTGCCACTCGGTTTTGTCGGGATAGACGGTGCCGTTCTGCGCCGTGTAGCCCTTTTCGGTGGTGGCCATTGAGAACGAGGCCACCTTGCGCCCTGATTGAAGGGTGTTGATTCGCGGGGTGTCGCCGACAAACCCCACCACTATTGCCATATTTACTGATGCCATGATGTATAATTTACTTTGTTTGTTATTACTCTATTACGTTTCACTACATACATGATAATTTCCATGTTCTTTCCATCCTTGAAGGTGGCGATGGTTTTCACGGAGCTGCCGTCAGGGAACACCATCCCCCTGATGTCGGTCTCAATCCTGCTTTTCGCATCCATCTTGAGCCTCCTTTTCCTTTGCCTCGGCCTCGGCCTTTTCCTCCGCCTTCAGCTTCTTCATGTACTCAACCAGGCAGGCATTCAATACGGGTTCGCAAATGGCCTTCACACGCTCGCGCATTTCGGACGACAAATCCGACTTGCGGTCGATGATGCCCACATACAGCTCCGTCATCTTTTCGGGCTTTTCGGCATCCATTTCACGGAGGCGCATGGTCGGGTTGCGCTTCACGTTGCCGCCATGCTTTTTCACGGCCTCATCATAGGCGTTGAACCATTCCTTGATTCGTGCCTTCAATCTTGTTTGGAATTGCTCGGAATAAATCAGTTCGCCGAGTGTCATTTCTTTCTTTTCTTCCATGATCTCAATTTTGCTTTCATTCTATAATTTATTTATTGTGTTCTTGACCGCTCAATAGC
>JBGYWU010000129.1:0-17104 GCA_041842265.1 Candidatus Limimorpha sp.
CGTCTTCGTCAATGCATTTGTAGCTTGAATAGCTGAATCCTATGTTTCGTTCGGTCATGAATCGCAGCTGCCGTTCAAGTTTTTTGGGATGCCAGCTGTCGTCAGCATCGATGAAGGCAAGGAAACGTCCCTTTGCCATGTCGAGGGCTTGGTTTCGTGTGTCGGCGATGCCGGTATGCTTGGGTTTGACAAAAAAATGGATTCTGCTGTCTCTGTTTTGATAACTCTTGACAATTTCAGCTGTCTTGTCAGTTGAAGTGTCGTCAACGATAAGGAGTTCCCAGTGGGGATAGGTTTGCCCTTGCACCGATTGAATGCTGTTGGAAATGAACCTTTCCATGTTGTAACACGGCATAATGACCGATACAAGCGGCTGGCTTTCCACAGGATACGAGTTTATTTCAGTTTCTCAATCCAAACCTTGATTTGCTGCTCGTCGTGTAGGCGACACACCAGCAGCGAATGGTCACGGTAAGCCACCAAATAGTCTTCCAGGCCTTCCACAACGGCTTCGGTGCCTTCTTCTATGTTTATGATGGTATTTCTGTTGTCCACCGAAACGACATTGCCGCGCAAGGCGTTGCCAGCCTCATCTTTCTTGGCGTGGGTGAACAGCGAACCCCAGGTGCCGATGTCGCTCCAACCGAAGTCGGCGGGAATGGTGAAGGTGTTGGGCGATTTCTCCATTATGCCATAGTCGATGCTGATGTTGGGGCAGTCCACAAAGTGGTCGTTGATGAAATCTTGCTCCTCGGGTGTGCCGAAGTTGTAGATGCCTTTTTCGAAAACTTCGACCATTTCGGGCAAGTATTGTTTGAACGCCTGCATGATGCCGTTCAAGGTCCAGAGGAAGATGCCGCTGTTCCAGAAATAGTTGCCATCTGCAACAAATTTCACGGCGGTGTCGTAATCGGGTTTTTCTTTGAACATCTCCACTTTCACGATAGCCGGCAGTGTGTCTTGCTTGGATACTTGGATATAGCCATAGCCCGTCTCTGGGCGGCTGGGCTTGATGCCTATGGTCATTAATGCGTTGCGGTTTTTGGCCAAGAAATCAAAGCTCAAACGAATAATACGCTGGAATTCAATCTCGTTGGTCACTAAATGGTCGGCTGGAGTGACGACAATGTTGGCGTTTGAGCAACGGCTTTGTATGTGATAGGCTGCGTAGGCAATGCAAGGTGCCGTGTTGCGACGAGCGGGTTCGCAAAGCACTTGGTCGGGACGGAGCATGGGCAGATGCTCCAAAACAAGCTGTTTGTAGGCTTTATTGGTCACCACGAGGAAGTTCTCGTCGGGGATGACGGGGCTGAAACGCTCGTAAGTGCTGCGGATGAAACTTTTGCCCGTACCTAATATGTCAAGAAATTGCTTTGGATAGTTGTCTTTGCTGAGGGGCCAAAAGCGGCTGCCGATGCCGCCGGCCATGATGATGCAGTAGTTGTTCATTATTTCTGGTTGTTAAGGAACGACTTGCCTTTCTCGCTAAGATATGGCTCCAGACTGGTCAATGCGATTTTGCACAGAGGCATTCCTGCGGCATAAGAGGCGATTTCGTAGGGTTTGTAGCAAAATACCACACTATCGGTTTCAATCCAGGGCTCGTTGTCGGGCAAGGCGTTTATTTCTTCGTATTCTATGAATAAATCTTCTTCCGCGAATTTTGCGAAATATTGACTTTCGATGTTCTCGGCAATCAAACCAATGAGTTGCTCCGGTTCTTCAAACAAGTCATAGCCCATGATGCTGCCGTCTATCTTGCTGAAGGTGGTGCCGTTATACCAAGGCATTTCGTGGGCACCGCCCGAATAGAGGTAACCTTCGGTAATGTAGGTAACATAATGCTCGGTTTGCTCCGCTAATGTGTAGTTTTCTTCATATTCCGAACAGGGTTCGCTGCCGTCTTCCTCAAAGAAGTTGTCTTTCATGGATTGAAGGTAGCCGACGTGGTCTTCCGTTTCGTCGGAGAGCATCCAGTGAAGGATGTTTTGGCGCAGGGTTTTGTTTTTGGTAACAGGCAATTCGAGACTGACGTTGAAGCGGGAATAGCCGGAACCATACTCGCTTTCGATGAAAACGCTGTCGCATAAAGAATAAGTTTCAACATCTATTTCGTTTGCGTCTTTGGGCTGGCAGCTGGCAAAGACCAGCAGAAACAGTATGGGTAGGATGGTCCTTTTGTTCATGATGAGGAGAATTGTCAGGTTCGATGATGCAAAGATAGTTCTTTTTTGAAGAACGGCAAAAGGTTGTCTTTTATTTCAACCAGCGGTAAAGGATCTCGATGGGGTGAACGGCATGTACACCGGTGCCGTCAAGAATTTGCTGCCGGCAAGAAGTACCTGGAGCGGCCGCAATAACGGGTGTGGCACTTTCATCCGAAGCTACAGCTTTTCGGATGGCGGGAAACAGCACCATCTCGCCAATAGCCAACGAAGTTTTGTAATGTTCCTTTTCATATCCGAACGAACCTGCCATGCCACAGCAACCGCTTGGGATGACATGAACCTTGGCATTTTGGAGCAACTTTAAAGCGGCAACGGTTTTCTCAGTGCCGACGAGGGCTTTCTGGTGGCAATGGCCATGAAGCCAAATTTCTACCGCATCGGTTTTGAAATGGTCGGGCGTGATGCGGCCGGCTTCCGTTTCGCGTAGGATGAATTCATCAAAAAGCAAGGAATTACATCCCAAATCTTGTGCCTGAAGGCGTTGCTCGCTTGGAACCAAATCCGGATATTCGTCACGGAAACTGAGGATGCATGAAGGCTCGATTCCTACCAAAGGCGTTTGTTTAGAGACCTTATTCTTCAGCAGATTGACATTCTTTATTGCGAACTTCTTGGCAAGTTTCAGATTGCCTTTTGAGATGGCGGCACGACCGCTCTCAACGTGTTCGGGTATTTCCACTTCGTAGCCTAAATTCAGCAGCAGTTTGGCGAAGGTCAGACCCAGTTCTGCTTCTTGAAAGTTGGTGAACTCGTCGGCAAAAAGATAGACTTTTCCTTTTGGGGCTTTGCTTTTGGATTTGCGGCATTCGCGCTTTACCGCGGTCCGCATGGTAACACGGCTGAGTGTGGGGATGTCTCTCTCGGTTGCGAACCTGATGGTGCGCTTGATGATGTAGGATGATAACTTCCAGGAGGCGAATAAGTTATAAATGGGCCATATCCAATGCCCAAATCTTTCCACCGTAGCCATCCATGACACGGCGAATGAACGCAATGGCATACCGCTGACATCATATTTCTGTTGCAGAATCTCAGAGCGCAGGCGTGTCATGTCGATATTTGAGGGACACTCGCTGCGGCAGCCTTTGCATGCCAGGCAGCTGTCCAACACCTCGGCCAATGCTTCCGATTGAAGGATGCTCCTGTGTTTGCTTATGTCTTGAGTGAAGGCCTCACTTCCCCACCCTCTCGTCAGGATTTCGCGGAGCACATTGGCACGGGCACGGGTGGTTTTGGTCTCATCGCCGCTGACTTTGAAGGTGGGACAGAGCGTGCCGCCGATAAGGTTCGACTTGCGGCAGTCGCCGGCACCGTTGCATTGCTCGATGCTGCACATCAAGGCGTGGAGTTGTGAGCAGGCTCCTGTGGCTCCTTTCACTTTGCATTCGTCGAAGGCGGCTTTCCAATTGAAATAGGTCTTGTCCGCATGGAGTTCTTTCTCGATGTCATATTTCTGGCCGACTTCGAAACGCAGCATGGTTTCCATGGGTAGGGTGTCGACAATCTTGTGCAGGTTGAAGACATGAATCGGATCCCAACATTTTTTCAGGTCTTGCATCAAAGCGTAAACTTGATTTCCATAGAACAGCTTGATGAACTCGCCGCGCAAACGGCCATCGCCATGTTCGCCGCTGAGTGATCCGTTGTATTTTCTGACCAACAGAGCGGTCTGACGGGCCACCTCACGGAACTTTCGCCTGTCCTCGGCTTCCTTGATATTGAGGATGGGTCGCAGGTGCAGTTCCCCTGTACCGATATGGGCATGATAGACACAATCCAAGCCTAGGTTGTTAAGCATGAGAGCGAAATCGGCCATATAGGAAGGCAGTTTTTCGGGCACAACGGCGGTGTCTTCGATGACACTGACGGGTTTGGCGTCGCCTTTCATGCCGGTGAGCAAACCCAAACCGGCTTTGCGCAGATTCCACACTTTGCTGATTTCGGAACCATAGACACGAGAACATGTATACGCCAAATTGTCTTTGTCTTCCATCAAGGCTTGTTCCATGAGGTTGGCGGTGGTGTCGATTTCGTCACGGGTATGGCCGCGCAGTTCGATGATAAGGATGGCGGCAGGATCATTTTTGACAAAGAAACGGTTTTTCTTTTGTTCGACATTCTCTTTGCTGAGTTCGAGAATGTTGTGGTCCATCAACTCGACTGCCGCAGGATGGAATCTCAGGGCGACTAAGTTGGCCAGGAAACTTTTTTCCAGAGAGTTGCAATGGGCACAGACGACCATTTTTTCTTTGGGCGGCAAGGGGTCGAGGTCGACTTTGATTTCGGTGATGAAAGCCAAGGTGCCTTCGCTGCCCGCCAAGACTTGGCATAGATTAATGGTGCGCTCCCTGATCGGTTTGTCCGAATTGTGAAGGTCTTCAATGACCTCGTCGATGGCATAACCGCAGGAACGGCGGCGCAGGCGTTTGTCGGGATAGCTGTCCTCAATCAGACGAACGGTCTTTTCGTCAAATGCCCATCGGATGAGTTGGGCATAGATGTTTTGAATTAATATATCGGAATCCTTTTCCCAAAATTGATCGCCGAAACGATTTTCCAACTCATTGATTTTGTATTCTTTGAACAGCTCTACGCTGCCATCTGAAAGCACGCCTCGAGCTTCCGACACATGATGCCGCGTGCTGCCGTATAGCAGAGAATGCGACCCGCAGGAATTGTTGCCAAACATGCCTCCGATGCAGCAGCGGTTGCCGGTGGAGGTTTCGGGACTGAAAAACAAGCCGTAGGGCTCCAAGGCAAGGTTCAACTCGTCGAGAATGACCCCAGGCTGCACTCTGGCCCAGCGCCCGTTCTGATTGACTTCGATTATCCTATTGAAGTTTTTGCTGATGTCGACCACGATGCCGTTTCCGACCACTTGACCGGCAAGGGAAGTGCCGCCTGCCCTCGGGATGAGATGGGTTTTGTGTTCGCAGGCCCATTTGAGTAGTTCGATGATGTCATGCTCATCTTCGGGATAAGTAACACCTTGCGGTATCTCGCGGTATGCGGAGGCGTCGGTCGAATAGGCAATGCGGTGCAGCGGATCTGAAAAAATGGTATGCATCTCGGATTATTTGTCCAGGGAACTAAAAACGCTGTTGTTGCTCTTGAAATTGGGCACGATGACTTTCATTTGGGTCACAATCTTCATTGGGTCGCATGTCTCGAGTTCGGCATGGAGTTTATCAATCATTACGTCCACTTCTTCAGTTTCATATTTGCGAACGACAGCATGCATGATTCTTTCGTTATCGGTCTTTATGGAGTTCTCCTCGTTGGCCAACACTTCTTCATAAAGTTTTTCGCCAGGACGTAGACCGGTCTCGACGATTTCCACCTCAGGCCTGTGGGCCAGTTGGCGCATCATCTCGGCCAGTTCCCAAATCTTGACCTTTTCGCCCATGTCGAAAACAAAGACATCGCCCCCCTCGCCGATGGAACCAGCCTCAAGCACGAGGCTACAGGCTTCGGTGATGGTCATAAAGAAACGGGTGATGCGTCGGTCTGTGACGGTGATGGGCCCGCCTTGTTCAATCTGCTTGCGGAACAGCGGAACAACGGAGCCGTTCGAATCCAACACATTGCCGAAGCGCGTGGTGATGAACTTGGTTTTGCCTTTCCGGCTTTGCGTGTAAATCTCGGCAATGCGTTTTGTGGCACCCATCACACTGGTCGGATTGACGGCCTTGTCTGTCGAAATCATGACGAATTTCTCCACTCCGTATTCTACCGACAAGTCGGCCACGAGTTTGGTGCCGAACACGTTGACAAACACGGCTTCGTATGCGTTCTCTTCCATGAGAGGCACATGCTTGTAGGCGGCGGCATGAAACACCACTTGAGGATGGAATGTCCTGAACACTTCCTTCATGCGGATGGGGTCTTTCACGTTGGTGATGACAAAGTCCATGCGGTCTTTCATGTTCGCAATGTCGTGGGTGTTATTCATCTCAAACTGGAGGTCGTACATAGGCGATTCGGCTTGGTCGAGCATGACGAGTTTGGATGGGTTGTAATGCATTATTTGTCGGCATATCTCGCTGCCGATGGAGCCTGCGGCGCCGGTAACGAGCACTACCTTGCCGTCAATCTCGCGGATGACATTGCTCTTGCCCGGGATGATGGGCTTATTGCCAAAGAGGTCTTCAATTTTGATGTCACGGATTGGGACGGTCGAGATTTTTCCGTCCGCCCATTTTTCAGAAGCCGGAATGGACTTCACGATAAGGTTGAGCACCAGACCCCGCTTGATGATTTCCATGTTGCGTACTTGGGACAGGCTTGGGATGGCCACAATCATTACGCTGATACCGTGTTTTTCGGTGAATTCTTGGGTCATGGCAACCTTTGGGGAATAGACTTCTATGGTATTGATTTGTGTGCCAACACGTTTTGGGTCGTCATCAACAAAGGCTTTGATCTTGAATTTCGAGTTGGGGTCTTGTCTCAGCATGCGCATCAGCATGAGGCCGCTTTCGCCGGCACCATATATTAGGGTATTCATCCTGTCGGCCTTGTTTTTGAAAATTTTTTGTTTGCCAAAGATAAAACTACGAAACCGTTTGATAAATTTTCGCATGGCGCGAGGTCTTAAAATGAGTGCAATTTTACGACATTTTCCCGAATCCTCAATAAATTTTTTCCATTCTATGCCATTTTCTTGTCGAAGGTAGGTTGGGGCTGGTACCTTGGCATTGGGATTTTAATGGTTTTTACAGTATCCTCACTTCGGCCAATGCAGATACGAAATACCAGCGGCCGTTGCTTTCGCAATAGCATTTGTAGCGTGTGCGCTGTTTCTCCCCTTTTCGGAAAATGAGCCCGTTTTTCAGCACGAATTGGGCACCCTTGGGGAGGCTCTCCAAAAGGGTAACGGATTCGGAATGCTGGTCGTATTGCTTCAGCACTCTTTGTAAGTTCTGATCGGCGGTGCTGCTCGCCTTGATGTGTTGCAAATGCTTTTGCAAGCCACCAAGCACGTCTTTTGGTAAGACGGTTTCGGTCATGAAAGGCTGCAATAATGCGATGAATTGTTTTTGCCATTCGTCGCCATGGGGTTGCACACTTCTTGGGTCATATTGCTGGTAAATATCATAATGCGCGACCTCGTGAACATAGGTAACGAGCATCTGATAGGGGTTCAAGTCGAAATTGAGAGTGATGGCGCAGATGCCGTTATTGCTTCGTGGAGGACGGAAGTCGCCCAACTTGGAGTTTCGGGGTCGTTTGAAGTGCAGTTTGAATCGCCGTTGCTCGTACATGGCAGCGACCATCGTAACCGCCGCTTCGGGAAAATAGCGTTTCAACAGTTCGATTTCTTCGGCTTTCATTGTTATGGAGGACAAAGACACAATTGTTTATTCAATCCTGAAAGTACGTTTTTCCGCCTCTTTCCATCCAAGTTGTATTAAAGGACGAAGGATGGAGCAAGCCTTTGGGCAGAAAGGCGATTTCATCCTTGCTTTCGGTAATGGGCACATAGCTCCACTTGGTGCAGGTGTTGCAACGGCGCGGGGTGCGGCGGCGACCTGGTACTTCTTTGGTTTTGCAGGAAGACACCGTCATTACCAAAACAGTCAACAGCATGAGGAGCAGTTTGTTTTTTCGCACAAGAAAGTCAACCCCCGGTTTAGTTCCATAGCGGCTTCCAACAGGGATGTTGCCGGAAAGTTGGCGGGGAGGCCGCTTTCCAGTAATGCTCGCTGGTATAGAATTGTTTGTTGACATCATTTTCATTTTGATAACCAATTGGCGGGGTCTTGTCGGTTCGTTTCTTTCAGGAGTTCGAAATGCAGTTCGGTTTTGTTCTCGGTTTTGCTGGTATGCACCGTCCCGATGTTTTGTTTGGTGTTCACCTTGTCGCCTCGTTTCACTGTAACATTCTCGAGATTGGAATATACCGTGAAATACTCTCCATGACGGACGATGACCACTGTATTGGAGCCTGTTAGTTTGGTGACGCTGGTTACTTCTCCGTCGAAGACGGCACGGGCTTTGGCACCTTCGATAGTGGCGATGTCAATGCCGTTGTTGGTCACCGTAACTTTACTGGAGACTACGGAGGCATGTTTGCCGTAGGAGGAAGCGATGATGCCGCGCTCCACGGGCCAGGGAAGTTTGCCCTTGTTGTTGACGAAATTGGTCGACAGTGTCATTTCCGAAGGCGTAAGGGCAATGCCTATCTCTTTTGTGGAAGTAGTGGTGTTTGTGGGTGGTAGGCCTTTGTCCTTGTTGGCTGCGGATGCTTTGCGAGCCTTCTCTTCTTCCAAACGGCGACGTTCGTTGGCGGCACGGATTTCCTCGGCAATGATGTTGTCGATGGCCTTTTGTAGCTTTTGTGCCTGCCGTTGCTTGTTTTTGATGTCTTGTTGGATGCTGCCTTCCTTTTTCTTGAGGTTGGCCACTTGCCGGTTCAGTTCTTCTTTCTCTTTTTGAAGGTCTGCTTGTTGTGCTTTCTCGTCTATCAGCATGGCGGTTTGTTGCTCTCGGGCTTGTTGGCTGGCTTCCACCTCACCACTAATGCGCCTTTCGGTGTTGGCAATTTGTTCCATCTTGGTCTTGCGGGCATTGCTGAACTCACGGATGTAACGCAGCCGGCTGAAGGCTTGGTTGAAATCATTGGCTGAGAAGATGAAGCCTAGCCGGTCGTAGTGGCTTCGGTTTTTGTTGGCAAAGACAATCATCTTGGCATATTCTTTGCGCAATTTGCCGAGGTCGGAATTCAGGCTTTTGATGTTGCTTTGTCCTTTGTTGATTTCTTCATCGAGGACGGCAATCTGTTCGTTGTAGGCCTTAATGAGTTTTTCGCGCTGCCGAATCTTTTTGTCGAGCAGCGAGACTTCGTTGAGGGTCATTTCCTTGTCCTTCGAGGTTTTCTTCAACAGCTTGTTGGCGGTGGAGATTTCGTTTTGCAACGAGGTGATTTCACTCTGCAGCTCTTTCTTCGACTTGCCTTTCGTTTTTTGGCAATAGGATGGCAATGAGGCTAGCAATAACATTAATAAAGCCAAAAACGGGATACCCCACCTTATGCCGTCATGGCGGATGAGCATCCACCATGCCAAACCGCTGCCTTCTCGCACAGCAGATTGCGGGTTATTAATAATCCCGCCCCGATTAATAGGGAGAAATCTGCAACGGCGCTTCATTCCGCGTTTTCCGTATTCTCTGTTTCTCATTTTTTTGGTTTTATGCGCACACGCTCTATCTTGTCGGAGATTTTCAGTGGGAAAGTGGTCTTCTCGTTGAGTATGATGTTGTTGTATTTTACCTTGGCGCTCATGTTGCCGAAAGCAAAAGTTTTCAAGAGCACAGTCTGATTCTCAACGGGCGGAAAGCCCTCCTTATTGTCGAAGAGTAAAGTTTGAAGCAACGGCAGGCTGGGAGGCAGGCCGAATCGAGCAGCGACTGAATCCAAAGGCTCAGCCAAATAGGTTTTTTCTAATCGGTTGAGGATCCATACTGAGTCGTTGCTCACCTTGGCACGCACGACTTCTACGCCCATCATAGCGGTCACGCTGATCCATAGGAGGCTGTCGCGGCGCATTCTGATTTGCCCCGACAAGTCGTTAAGCGACACTCCGTTGCCTTCGGCTTGGATGTCCATTTTGGCTGTCATCCATTCGAATATTTCAGGTTGCGTGGTTGTAACGGCTTTCTTGCGCGACGCACAAGACGCATTGATAAATAATAGGCTGATAACGAATATAATGGCCATAACTTGCGGACACAACAATGAACATTTTGCTCTTGGAAAAAAAGAGATGTTGTCTGGATAGTCGGTCATGGTTCTATAGTGTTCCATCCCAGTATTTTTTTCAAATATCGTTCCAACAAATAGAGAACCGTCTTTTTTCGGCCAAAAATAGGGAAAACTTGACATGGTCGTATGTAAAGACCTTATCAAAGATGACTTGTCTCTGCCCTGATAATCCCATCAATGTTCCAATAATTTCTGTTCCAATTCTTTCGAATGCCCTCCTGCTTGTTGTGCTTTCTTCCAATATTCCTTGGCTTCGCTCTGCTTTCCAAGCTTGAAAAGGATGTCGCCGTAGTGTTCCAAATTGGCTCCCGAAGGGTTTTTGTCAAGCCCAAGGCATTTTTTCATTTGCTTTTCGGCATCTTCGTAGCGACCCAGCTTGTAGAGTACCCAAGCGTGTGTGTCCAAGTAATAGACATTGTCGGGTACTAATTCGTTGGCCCGGATGGCCATTTGCAACGCTTCTTCAAGTTTTTCGCCTCGCAATGAGAGAAAATAGGCATAGTTGTTGAGTACCAAGGCATTGTCAGGGTCGTTGCGCAGGGTGCGGTCGTAGGCTTCGAAAGCTTTCTCTTCATCGCCTTGCTCGTGGTAGATGTCGCCTAAGAAGGCGTCGAAGTTGGCCATTTGTAATTTATCGGAAGCGTATCTCCTGCCTTTCTCAAAATAGGCGACGGCTTCTTCTTTGTTTTCCAACACGGCATTGGCTATGCCCGCATACCAATAGAAGACGGGCTGCATGGGATAGTACTTCAATGCGGCAATGGCATGCTGACGGACGGCTTCATTGTCGTTGAGCCGCGATTCGCTGATGATGAGGTTTTGCCATGAGAGAAAGTCGGTGCTGTCGATGGCCAATGACTTCTGATATTGCTCTTTCGCTTTCGTGGCATTTTCTTTCATGAGGTGATAGGAGCCGAGGATGAGGTAGCCAAGTTTGTTGTCAGGGTGTGTCTCAAGAAAAGCCTCGCCGCATTGTCTGGCCTCTTCATCGATGGTTGAAATGCCTTGGTTTTTCTGCACCCAATAGTCATAGATGTTGGCTTTGGTGTTCATGTCTAGGTTCCTGTTGCGTATGGCCGACAACAGCTCTTTGAAGGCTTTGTCCCTGTCGCCATTGGCTTCGTAAAACTCCAACAATGAGACATTGATGTACGGGTCGTTGGGGTTGATTTCCTTGATTTTCTCGTATGTCTTCAAGGCATTCTTGTCATCGCCGCTTTCGGCGTACACTTGGGCTAACATGCCGTAATAGCGTACATTTTCGGGATTATGCTCAACCAGTTTCTTGAGTTCCGCAACCATTTTTTTGTTGTTGCCTTGGCGTTTGAAGACATTGAGCCGCTGCTCGGTAATGAACTCGTTGGATCCGACTTGTTGTTCCAGCAAGTCCATCTTTTTCATGGCTTTGTCGAAGTTTTCGGTTACCAAGTAAACATCGATGAGTTCGCCGAGCATGTTGGGATCCTCGGGGTATTTTTGGGTTAGGCTTTCATATAGATTGATGAAGTCGTCGTATTGACCCAAGTTGCGGTAAAACAGTCCGAGGCGCATTTGGTACCATTTGTTCAAAGGGTCAATTTGGGCGGCCTTTTTGATCATGCTGAAGGCTTCTTCTATGCGACCGTTGTTGGCATATTGTTCGCTCAGCTCGAACATTGAGGCGGCATCGTCTGGCATGTAGCTCAGGGCCTGCTCAAAATTTCGAATGGCACCTTCGGTGTCTTCGCGGTATTTGCTTTGGAGACCGTTCGAGAAGTAGACGGCGTTCTTTTTCTTGTCGGTACCACCGGTGTATTCAGAGTTCACTTGTTGGGCGAAGACTGTTGAGGAAAGAAATAAAATGAGCGATAAGGAGATGAATAATAGTATTATATTATCATAGAGAAAGAATACTGGCCTTCTCCGTTTCATACTGGCATGACCGTCTTGCTTTGGTGTTTGCCCGTATTTCACAGAAACGGCCCCGAAACGACGGTCAAAGGTGAGACTTGATTTTCTCATTATTGTATTGCTTGTAATTGATTTTTAGTTTTTTCCAGTATGCCCAAAGCCACCGGTGCCACGTTCTGTCGCTGATAAGGTTTCCACCTGCACGGTCTCGGCCTGCTCGCATTTTGCGATGACCATCTGAGCGATACGGTCGCCACTGTGGATGAAGAAGGGTTGGTCGGACAAATTGATCAGGATGACACAGATTTGTCCGCGATAGTCGGCATCGATGGTGCCGGGCGAGTTGAGCACAGTGATACCACTTTTGAGGGCCAAGCCGCTGCGGGGACGCACCTGACCTTCGTAGCCTTCGGGAATTTCCATGTAGAGACCTGTGGGCACGAGGCCGCGTTGCATGGGTTCGATGGTGACGGGGCCTTCGGGGAGATAGGCCCGCAAGTCCATGCCGGCCGATGATTTTGTTTCGTAGGTGGGCAGGGGATTATTGGATGTGTTGACGATGTTAATTCGCATAGTGAAATAAGTATTGGTAATTTAACGCAAAATTAAGGTTAATATTTGGAATGAGCGATAGATTTGTTGGGAGAAAAATAAAAAAAACGGTTTGCCGTTCAATATTTGTTGTATCTTAGCCACCCAAAAACACCAGGAGTGAAGCGGCTGCTTTTTATATTGTTGCTGATGTCGAGTTGTGTTTTCGCTGTCGCGCAAGGTGATGACGAAGACAAGCACAAACCTGTGGAGTTTTATGGCTATGTGGTTACATCCGACAGCCTCCATCCTATCCGTAATGCGCATGTAATCAGTAAGATGGCACATTGTGGCACCATCACCAACGTGCAAGGTAAATTCCGTATCCAAGCCCGACAAGTTGACACGCTTTGGGTGAGTTGCATCGGCTATGCGCGTCGCCTCATCGCCCTTGGGGCAACACTCACTTCATCTGATACGCTCGTCATTCGGTTGAGTCCCGAAACCATCACGCTGCGGGAGGTGACGGTACTGCCTTTCTCCAACTACGAGGCATTCAAGGAAATGCTCATCACCATGCCGAGCATCAAGACCCTTGACGAGATAGAACGACTCAATGACGACCTTGATGATCTTTGGCTGAGCCGTGCTCCGACAGGCAAAGGCATGGTTACCGTCAGCGCCAGTCCGATACAATACCTCTACGACAAATACAACAAGTCGGCACGCCGCCAAGCCAGCCTAGCCCGCAATCGCCGCATGTACAACGAAGTGCTGCGGGAGCAAGGCCGCACCGACGAGCTCCTCCCCGACTCGCTGGATTTCACCGTCTATTACAACATGTTCGAACTCGACGAGGCCGCCGAGAACCCCAAAACCAAGGCCATGGTGCCCCGGAAGAAATACATCCACTTCGGACATTAATACGCCATGAAACTCAGCGAATGGCTCTATAGCATCCTCAACCTGTTCTATCCGCGCGTTTGCGCCGCCTGTGGCGAGGGCTTGCTCAAAGACGAGGACACTGTGTGTCTCAAATGCCGCTATCTCTTGCCCCGCACGGGCTACGAATTGAATCCTGACAACCCTTTGATGCAGATTTTTTATGGCAGGGTGAAGTTTCATGCTGTTACGGCTTGTTTCTTCTTCGCCAAGACGGGCAGGGTGCAGCATCTTATCCATGAGTTGAAATATAGAGGTAATAAAGAGGCTGGCGTTTTCCTCGGTCAACAGCTGGGCGAAAGCATCAAAAATGCGCCGCTGTTTCAAGGCATAGACTACCTCGTCCCTGTCCCTCTGCATCCAAAACGGGAACGGCAACGCGGCTACAACCAAAGCCTGATGATAGCGAAAGGCATACACGAAATGACAGGTATTCCTATTGGTGACAAGTACCTCATTCGTTCTGTGGACACAGCCACGCAGACCCTGAAATCGAGGGAGGAACGGTACCAAAACGTGAAAGATATTTTCGAGGTGCGTTTTGAGGAGGAACTCAATGGAAAACACATCCTTCTCGTCGATGATGTGCTGACTACTGGCGCCACCATGGAATCGTGTGGTTATCAGTTGGAAAATATCCCGGGTATCACAATTAGTGCGGCGGCAACCGCCTGTGCCGGAAACTAATTCACATTTTTTTTTGTTCCGTTCAAATAGTTATTGCTACTTTTGTCGCACTTTAACCAACAAATCATCAACAAACAAATTAAATCCAATCATCATGAAGAAATTTACACTTATCATTGCAGCCGTGGTCATGGGCTTTGTATTTGCCTCATGCTCAGGCCCTTCAAAAGAAGTCATTTTGAAGGAAGTCAACACTTTCTTTACTCAAGCGGTGAATGATGTCAACGCAATTGACAACGCCGCCGATCTTAGAAACTTTGTAAGCACTTTCTCGGACAAGAGAAGCGATTTTCAAGACATGCTTTTCGAGAAGTTCAAAGTGGAAGACGACAAATTCGTTGGTTTCAGCGAGGAGGAGAATGCTGAAATAATGGGAATTATTTCCGAAAAGGCTACTGAGTACAATAATGCCGAGTATGCCAAATGCGGCGAAATCATGGAGCCATACATTGCCAAGTATGAAGAAATCGCTTCCATATTGTACGGTAAATATCAAGCCGGTGAATCTCTTGATGAAGCCCTTGCCGCTGATTTAGACAATGCACTCCGCGACATTGTGCAATACGCCGATATTGTTCCTGAGGAACTGGCTACCCGTTTCTATGATGCACAAGCCATGTCAGATGAAATGTTCTCAAAGATTGAGGAATAATTGGCGAAAAAACCTTAAAAAACCACTGCTTCCAAAAGAAACGGTGGTTTTTTTGTGTTTGTATAGACGGTGTATTTCGTCCATACAAATCATTGGTAAACCTTCACGTCGGTCTCTCCGTTGAGCACCATCAGTCCGTTGAGTGCCAGAGCCTTCATCTCGTCCTCGCCGGGATAGACATAGACTGGGGCGATCTTCTCCACATGCGCTTTCACCAAGTTGCAGAAGCCTTTGTCGTATGCCATTCCACCCGTAAGGAAGATGGCATCGACATCCATGCTGAATGCCGAAGCTGCCAGTCCGCCGACTTCCTTGGCAACCTGATAGGCCATGGCCTTATACACCATTTCCCATTCTTTGTTGCCGGCTTTCACGGCGTTCTCTACCTCAAGGGCATCGTTGGTGCCAAGATATGCGACGAAGCCTCCCTTGCCCTTCAACATCTGGCCGATTTCTTTCTTGGTGTACTTGCCGCTGAAGCAAGCGTCGACAAGTAAACCGGCAGGTAGGGTGCCTGAACGCTCGGGAGTGAAAGGACCATCTCCGTTGAGGGCGTTGTTGGTGTCAACCACGCGGCCTTTCTTGTGGGCGCTGACGGAGATGCCTCCGCCAAGATGGATGGCGATGATGTTCATATCCTCATACTTCCTTCCAAGGTCAGCCGCCAACTGTCGGGCGATGATCTTTTGATTCAAGGCGTGGAAGATGGAAATGCGCGGGAAAAGCGGGTGGCCCGAATAGCGTGCCACATCGTCCATCTCATCGACCACGACGGGGTCGGCGATATAGGCCTTGATGCCAATTTCATTGGCGATGTCGTTGGCGATGAGGCCGCCGAGGTTGGAGGCGTGCTCACCATTGAAACCCTCTGTCAAGTCCTTAATCATGGCTTCATTAACTTCATAAACGCCTGAGACGAGGGGGCGCAGCAATCCGCCGCGACCAACAATACAGTTCATCTCTTTGATATTGATGCCAGCCTCATTCAGCTCGCGAAGGATGGCTTCGGTACGGAAAGGTTTCTGGTCGGCAATGCGGTCATATTTCGAAACCTCCTCTGTGGAATGTTTCAGGTTCTTTTTGAAGATTTGGTTTTCATCATCAAAGACGGCGATTTTTGTCGATGTGGAACCCGGATTGATTGTCAGTATCTTCATGTTTGTGATGTAATAAGTTATGGATTATTTTGCCATCATTGCGGCTAGGGCAATGGAATAAAGTTTGGTTTTTGAGGTGTCGCCCCGCGAACTGAGCACGCAAGGCACTTTGGCACCCATCAGCATGGCACCCACTTCGCTCTTGTCGAATTTGGTGCAGCATTTGTAGAACACGTTGGAACTCTCCAAGTTGGGGAACACGAGGCAGTCGGCATCGCCGGCCACAGGGCTTTTCATTCCCTTGATGGCCGCGGTTTCGGTGTCAGTGGCAAGGTCAAGACTGATGGGGCCTTCCACTACACAGCCCTTGATTTGGCCGCGCTCGTTCATCTTGGAGATGATGGCCGCATCAACACATGAGGGAATGCCTGCGCTCATTTGTTCGGTAGCGGTAATCATGGCCACTTTGGGGCAATTCACCCCAAGTGCCTTGGCCACCTCGGTAACATACTTGAGCAGTTGTTGCTTCTGCTTGATGTCGGGCAAGGGGATGATGGCGCAGTCGGAAGCCACCATGAGTTTGTGGTAGTTGGGGTTCTCTATGACTGCGACATGGGCAAGCGTGACATTGGGCGGGCAAAGGCCACGTTCCTTGTTGAGGATGGCACGCATGTATTTGTCGGTAGGAAGCAAACCCTTCATCAGAATGTCGGCTTCGCCGGCATTGATGATGTCGCATGCCATGGATGCGGCTTTCACATCGACGGGTTCGTGGATGATGCGGAAGTTGGACATGTCGATGCCTTCTGCTTGGCACACTTCTGCAATCACTTTCTCGTCGCCGATGAGAATGGCTTCGATGAGGCCTTCTTTCACAGCGGCGTTAACGGCACAGATGGTGTGGTCGTCATTGGCATAGGCGGCCACAAGGCGTTTCTTGGGTTTGCTGCGCAAAACCTCGAACATTTGCTCTAATTTTCTGATTTCCATAATGATGCAATTATATTTGATATCAATTTCTTTATTTTTCGAAATGAGCCGCAAACCTTAGATTTGCAACGCGGTTGTCTGCAAGTCGGGAATGCAAGCGCAAAAGTAGCAAATTTGCATGAAATAAAAAGAATATAAAATCGGCAATAACCAATAATGTATAACGCGAACAATGGGATTGGGCGGTCATCGGCAATTGCAAATGAGAAATGCCCAAGTATCTATTTTGCACTGCCCGGCTTCCGTTGGCCACGAGGCCTGGATAAGAATATGCATTCCGAACCGTTAAGGTTTGTAGGCAAAGGCCGACGGTTCCAAAGTC
>JBGYWU010000130.1:0-9780 GCA_041842265.1 Candidatus Limimorpha sp.
ATCAGAATGAAGTCGAAACGGTCGTCGAGACCGCCGCTGGCGAAGCATTCTTCGGAATAGCTTCTTGTGGACTGGGTGTGAAAGGCGGCAAACTGGCTGTTGTTGCTCCACTCACCCACGCCTGTGCCACCAATTGGGTCTTTGAAGCAGATATTGGGATTGCTGTAGGTCTGGGTAAGCAGTCGATAGCCGCTTTCGTTGGCGCTATACATGTTGAAGTCGCCCATAATCAACACATTGTCGGTGGGATAGTGCTGGTTGACGTAGTCCATGGCAATCTGCATCAAGGCACGGCGTTGACTCTCATAGCCTTGCCCTGCCTTGGGATGGGCAACAATGCAAACGAGTTTAATGGTGTCGCCGGCAACTAAGCTCGCTGTCTTCATGTAGAGTTCGTAGACGTCAGTGTCTCGGGGAGAGGTTTTTAGGGCCACATGCCGTTTTAACCCCATTTTGCGTGAGTCGTAGAAAATATGGTTGATGATGTTGCTGCCTGCATAGTTGATGATGTCGTCAGACCGCCAATAGTTTGCCCCGTTGATGTTGAGGTTGTGGTGAAGGAAATTGTTTTGCAGTGTTTGGGTGGCACCAAATTCACATACGGTGAAAATGTCGGGTTTGACGTAATCCACAATAGTGCGGATGCATTCGTCTTTGTGCTGTGTATTGTTGTTGGTCTCAAAACAGTCGGCGAAGCCGCTTTGGTAGTTGCCGTAGTATAGGAGGTTGTATTGCATCACGGTGAGTGTGTCTTGCGACTTTGCGGCTACAGCCATCAACGTGAGAATCGCTAACAGTTGGGTCTTGTAACGCATGGATAAGGTTTTGGAGGCAAAAATATAAATTTGGCGCGATATTTGAATAATTTCTAGTTTTGGAACCAAAATAATTATGGGAAAGAATTTACATGTCTGTTTTTTGGGGTTGTCTGCCCTGATTTTGCTAATGTTGTGTTCTTGCCGTAAACAAGAGAAGTATTCCGGTTCACCCCTTGTAGGGCACTGGGGCTGCGGACAGTACATAAGCTGTAGAACTGATAGTACGGGTATGGAGAAATGGGACACATTGCAATATGAGGTGGGAGTAGGCCTCGGTTACGAAGTGTATTTCTACGCCGACGGATCGGGTATGCTGTTGCTGAATGACAGTCCTGCCTTTATCAACAAGTTTAACTGTAACTATGATTATGATTCTA
The DNA here is from genome assembly GCA_041842265.1 of Candidatus Limimorpha sp. Classification (GTDB taxonomy): domain Bacteria; phylum Bacteroidota; class Bacteroidia; order Bacteroidales; family F082; genus Limimorpha. The sequence continues at coordinate 1,196 of JBGYWU010000130.1, forward strand.
TAAATCAGATACTTACAATATACAACACCTCGTGGATCCTTTCAACGTTTTCGGATGCGACCAGTGCTGACATGGTCATTGAGGAACTGTCATCCAATCTCATCAAAGCTTCGTGGACCAACTATTTTTCTGAGCCCGAGCCTTTTTTTGAACGCTTTTTCTTGAAGCGGATTGAATAACAACAAAATGGAGTAAGAATGGAAAATCCTGCCGAGTCTTGGCTGGATTGTATTAATCCACAATTAGCATTAATCCTTTCAGGTAAGCACCTTCGGGGTGGAAGATGTTGATGGGGTGGTCGGCGGGTTGCGAAAGTTGGTCGACAATGCGCACATTGCGTTTGGCCTCTATCGCCGCTGCGGTAACGATGCTTTGGAAGGTGGCCTTGTCGACGGCCTGCGAGCAGCTGAAGGTGAACAGCAGTCCTCCTTTGGCGATACGCTTGATGGCTTCCGCGTTGATGAATTTGTAGCCGCTCAAGCCGCGGTGTCTGTCTTGGTGTCGTTTGGCAAAGGCTGGCGGGTCGAGGATGATGAGGTCGAAGGTGTCTTCGCTCATCTGTGTCAAATAATCTTTCATGTCGGCCACGATGCAGGGATTATCTCCTTTCACGTATCCATTGAGTTCAAGGTTGGCTTCGGCCATTGCAATGGCCTTCTTCGATGTGTCAACGGTGACGACTCGGCGAGCTCCTCCTTTCAATGCGGCGATGGAGAAGCCGCCCGTATAGCCGAATGCGTTTAGCGCGCTGCGACCTTCCGACAGCCGGCACACTAATTGGCGGTTTTCACGTTGGTCGAGGAAAAATCCTGTCTTCTGACCTTGCTCCCAATTGGGGAGAAAACGGCTGTTGTTTTCAATAATCACTTCATCAATTTGATTCCCAAACAGATAGCCGTCTTTTTCATAGGCATCTTCCTTGCCCATCCGTTGCAAGGCCTCTTCACTTTTGTTGTAGATGGCTTGCAAGCGGAGGTCGGGTATCAATGTCAAGTTGTGCACGATTTCACATAGATGAAGGGCCATGCCTTCGGTTTGTGCCTGTACTACTGCCGTGTGACCGTAAATGTCGATGATGAGGCCGGCAAGGCCGTCACCTTCTGAATGGACGAGACGGAAACAGTTGGTATGAGGGTTGCCGACGAGACCCATGGTCTTGCGCAATTCGTAGGCTTGGTTGAGGCGGTCCAAGAAAAACCTTTCGTCGATTTTTCGGTTGTCGAAGCTGAGCATCTTTACGGCAATGCTGCCCGACTCGCATAAGCCTGTTCCAAGGATATTACCTTTATGGTCGGTTACGGTAACGGTGTCGCCCGCCAAGAGGCCTTTTGGGGCCTCGAGGATGGCTCCCGAGAACACCCATGGGTGGAAGCGGCGCAAGGCCTCGTCCTTGCCTGGGTTGAGTCGGATGACAGGATAGAGTGGGGTTTGTGGCATAGTGCAGTAATAATTTGGCGACAAAGATAGGGATAAATGTTTCATGTTCATGCAAAATACAGCAATCACCGTTCCTGCTCCTCTCATTCTCAAATTTGAAGCATTTTTGAGAACCCAGTTGCCGTGATTCGGGAATTATTTATCCATTTCGGATATTTTCCGTAATTTTGAACCCTCAATACTTCATTCATGAACGATAGCTTCACCATCAGCGGACAAATTGTCGATTTGGTCCACACTAAGGTTTTTTCGGGTACCATTACAGTTGAGAATGGTATCATCACTAACATTGAGGAACAGCCTCTAGGCAACAAGCAATACATCATGCCGGGATTTATCGACGCGCATGTGCATATCGAGAGTTCCATGCTCGTGCCATCGGAGTTTGCCCGACTTGCATCGGTGCATGGCACGGTAGCCTCGGTATGTGACCCTCACGAGATTGCCAATGTTCTTGGCAAGGAGGGCGTCCGCTTTATGATTGACAATGGCAATAAGGTGCCGTTCAAGTTCTTTTTCGGAGCCCCAAGCTGTGTTCCGGCAACGGCTTTTGAGACCTCAGGAGGCATTCTTGATGCCGACGATATTGAAGAACTGATGGCCTCCGACGACATTTATTTCCTCTCGGAAATGATGAATTATCCGGGTGTGTTGGTCGATGACTCAGTAATCCTGAGGAAAATCGCTGCCGCCAACAAACACGGCAAGCCTGTTGATGGGCACGCCCCCTCCTTGTCTGGCCCTGACTTAAAGAAATACATAGTTGCAGGCATCTCCACCGACCATGAATGCTATACGCTGGATGAGGCATTGGAGAAAATCAACCTTGGCATGAAAATACTCATTCGCGAAGGCAGCGCCGCCAAAAACTTTGAGGCACTTATTCCGTTGATGGATTCCAACCCACAACAATTGATGTTCTGCTCTGACGACAAGCATCCCAACGATCTGGTCAAGGGGCATATCGATATGTTGGTGCGCCGCTCTATCGCTATGGGTTTCGATGTGATGGATGTGCTGAAAGCAGCCTCTTTGAACGCCGTGAGACACTACAATCTCGATGTAGGCATGCTCCAATTGGGCGACGACGCCGATTTCATTGTTGTGGACGACCTTAACAATGTTGTTGCAAAACAGACTTATATTAAAGGTGTGCTTGTGGCTGAAGAGGGAACGCCGAACATTAATTATTTTGAGAAGGCTACTCCCAATGTGTTTATGGCTACTCCCCTTGCCGTTCCCGACCTTTTCATAGCTGACACAGGCAAACAAGTCAAGGCAATCGAATGCGTTGACGGTCAACTTATCACCAATGCAATTGTGGCATACCCTAAGGTTGTGGATGGGGGTCTTGTGAGCGATGTGGAAAACGACATCCTGAAGATGGTGGTCGTCAACAGGTATCGTCCGGCCAAGCCTGCTGTGTCTTTTATCAAGGGGTTTGGTCTCAAGCAAGGTGCCTTGGCTTCGAGCGTGGCCCACGACAGCCACAACATCGTGGCGGTGGGCGTTTCCGACGATGATATCATACATGCTGTCAACGGTCTTGTTGGGCATAAGGGTGGCATGACGGCATATTGTCACGATGAGCAGGTGACTGTGCCTCTTCCCGTTGCCGGACTGATGAGCAACGAAGACGGCTATGAAATGGCGGTAAGATACGAAAAGGCCGATGCCTTCGCCAAAAGCCTTGGCTGTCAGCTTTATGCGCCTTTTATGACACTGGCTTTCATGGCCCTGCTTGTCATTCCGGAGCTGAAACTCAGTGACCGAGGCCTATTCGACGTGACACGTTTCGAGTTCACCTCTATTTATGATTAGCCAAAATGCCTCCGAATTGTGGAATCATGGACCTAAGAACATGCGCTCGACAAGATTTACAAGCAGTCGTTGAGCTGAACGAGGAGGTCTATTCCGCCTTGTCTGACAAGACCATTTTGCGTTACAATCCGCCTGAAATGATAGCCTCCTGCTTGGAAGAGCCCAATGTCACCATGGGGATTTGGGACGGGGAAATTTTAGTGGCCGTTGGGATACTCTATGTTCCGCAATCTATCGAGGAGGACCATTCCCATAATCTCGGCATGCGGGGCGATTATGAAGCGGCCAACCAGAAGCTGTTTTTGGTGCGCGAAGGTTATCGGGGAATGGGTTTGCAACGAAGGCTCATCCGTGTGTTGGAAACCATCGCTGGTTCGCGGGGGTTCAACCTGCTTTGCACCACCGTTGCGCCGAATAATGTGTTTAGTATCAAAAACTTTATCAACGAAGGGTATGTGTATTCAAAAACCGAGATGAAATACGGCGGGTTGTTGCGGAATCTGTATTACAAGACAATTATAGGATATTCAAGCGGTTCGCGTCCTGTTTCACAAAAATCGCCAGCATCATGGTAAAAGCCAGCATGCTCGATCCGCCATAACTTAAGAAGGGCAGGGGAATCCCGATGACGGGCACCAAGCCGATGGTCATGCCGATGTTGATGGCCACATGGACAAAGATGATGCTCGCTATGCTATAGCCATACACACGGCTAAATGCGGACCGTTGTCGTTCTGCCAAAACAATAATCTTCACCAGTAGTGCCACATATAGCAACACTACAATGGCGGTACCCAGAAAGCCGCCTTCTTCGCCGATGGTGCAGAAAATGAAGTCAGTATGTTGTTCGGGGACAAAATCGTACTTGGTCTGCGTGCCTTGCAGGAAGCCTTTGCCTGACAAACCGCCCGATCCGATGGCAATTTTCGACTGGTGTACATTGTATCCCACACCCTGTAAGTCGTCAAGTTGTCCAAGCAATACCAAAACACGGTTCCGTTGGTGTTCCTGCAATACCTTGTTGAAAGCATAGTCGACCGAAAAGACAAACACGAACAGGAAGGCAAAGAAGGTCAGCATTTTAACGATGCCTTTCTTTTTGGTAATCAGATAGTAGGTAAGGGCAATGACGAGCAGAATCCCCAGAATGATATACATAACTTTTTGACTCCACAAAAGGGTGAGGACAAACAATAGTATGGCTGCTGCTCCAACAACCATCACCAAACCGGTGCCGGGGAAGCCTTCACGATAGAGAACTAGGATGAAGGAAACGAATACGATGGCAGAGCCTGTGTCGTTTTGAAGCAGCACAAGAGCCATAGGGGCGAGGATAAGAAGGGTGGCAACAGCTTGATACCTGAACTTTTGCAGGTCGATGTCCAAACGCCCCAGATAGCTTGCCAAGGCCAAGGCAGTAGCCATCTTGGCGAATTCGGAAGGTTGGAACTTGATGCCGGCACCGAGATCAATCCACGAAGTGGCGCCTTTTGTGGCTTTGCCGTAAACCAGCACGACAAACAGGCTGGCAAGAAAGAAAAAGTAGATCCAAAGCGAGAAGGCGTTGAAGAACTTGGCGTCTATCAATAGGATGATAAACCCAATGAGAAAGGAGGTGCCAATCCAAATGAGTTGTTTGCCGTATACTTGCGATAGGTCGAATATGCTTGGGTGTATCTCGTCGTATTTGGCCGAGAAGATGCTGATCCAGCCAATTGTCACCAGCGCCAAGTAAATAAGCACGGTCAACCAGTCGATTTTTCCTATGATGCTGTTCCTTTCGTTCATCGTTCGTTCAAATACGAGATTCTGCCTTCCATCATGCGTTTCTCCAGTTCTTCGCGTGTGGAGTAGCCGCGTATGTATTTCTCGATCATCAGGCTGGCGATGGGGGCAGCCCAGGTGGCGCCATAGCCGCCGTTTTCGATGATGACGGCGATGGCAATTTTCGGGTTGTCGGCTGGAGCGAAGGCAATGAAGTTGGAGTGGTAGTTGCCATGCGGGTTTTGGGCAGTCCCGGTCTTGCCGCATTGCGGGATGTCTTGCATTTCGTATCGACGTGCTGTGCCGGCCGGTCCGTTGAAGACGGTGCGCAATCCAGCCTTCGTTGTCCTGAAATAACTTGGATTGATGCCGGGATCCACCTTGGTTGTCATCACTTCGGGAATGGCGGTGGTGTCGCCGAAGCGTTTGATGAGGTGTGGCGGGTAGTAGTAGCCCTCATTGGCAATCAAGGCGGCGATGTTGCAGAGTTGCAAGGGGGTTACCAGCACTTCGCCTTGGCCGATGCCTAATGAGCGGATGGTTACCGAGTTCCATTGTCCGTTGTACATTCGGTCAAAATACTCTCGTGAAGGGATGTTGCCTGAGCGTTCATAAGGGATGTCGGTGTTGAACTTATGCCCGAGTCCCATTTTGTAGGTCATGTCCTTCCAATATTGGTAGCCATCCTTGATGTTGCCGAACTTCGGGTTGTTGATGGTGGCCTTGAAAGCCTCGTAGAAGTAGGGGTTGCACGAGTTCATGATGGCGTTGGCGAAGTTGGGGCTGGAACCATGCGAGTGGGTGCATTTGATGGGCAATGAGCCGATGCCGCTGCAATGGAAACAGGTGGCAGGCGTGATGCTGCCGCTCTGCAAGGCAATGAGTCCCACCACAGATTTGAAGGTGGAACCTGGAGGATAGGTGCCGTTGGTGGCGCGGTTGATCAGGGGCTTCATCGGGTCGTCCTGTAGCTCCTGATAGTGTTTGCCACGCTCGCGGCCCACCAGCAGGTTGGGGTCGTAGGTGGGGCTGGTAACAAAGGCCAGAATCTGCCCAGTGGAAGGCTCAATGGCCACAATGGAGCCGATTTTGCCCACCATCAACTGCTCGCCGTAGGCTTGCAACTCGGAGTCCAAACCAAGGTAAATGTCTTTCCCGGCAACGGGTTTTTTGTCGAGTTCGCCGTCCATGAAACTGCCCATCTCACGGTTGTGCACGTCCACCATCATCACTTTCAGGCCTTTCACGCCGCGCAGTTCTTTCTCGTACGACTTCTCGATGCCCGACTTGCCGATGTAATCCCCTTGGCGGTAGTACTTCTCCTCGTCTTTCTCCAGTTCATTCGGGCTGATTTCACCGATGTCACCCAAAGTGTGGGCGGCGATGGTGTTGGGATAATGGCGCACGGTACGTGTCTGAAAGAAGAATCCCGGGTAGCGATAGAGCACCTCGGCGATATGTGCGTAGTTTTCTTTCGAGACTTGTGTCATGAAAGGAGAGGGCTTCAGGTACGACTCTTTTTTGGCTTTGTTCATGCGTTCCACAAACGAAGCCTTGTCAATCTCCAAAAGAAGGCAGAAAGTCGTTGTGTCGAAGGGGTGCAAAGTGTCTCGTTTCATGGCCTGCTTGGGGATGACCATCAGGTCGTATACGGCCTCATTGAACACCAACAGCTTCCCGTTGCGGTCATATACCTTGCCTCGGGCAGGATATTGCGTAACAAAACGCAGGGCGTTGTTGTCAGCCAACTGCTTGTAGTGCTTGTCGAGCACTTGGAGCGAAAACAACCTGATGACATACACCACGCCTATGGCAACGAAGATACATATCACCAATATCTTTCTGTTAGTCAGATTGTTGTTGCTCGTTCTCATAATGATTTTGTGGTTTACAAAAGTATAAGTTTTTCTTGAAGATGAAAAGGGGAAGTCGCCGTTTTTTGCAAAAAATCTATCCCAAAGGTTCAAAAAAAATGCGCTCGGTTTCTTTACCATTGAACGACAATGTTTTGCGTAGCAACAATTAACCTGACAATAAATAGTTTTTAACCTATAAAAGGTCAGTGTTAGGCGTAGTACATTTAAGGGCCTGTTCTGCCTCGAATAGAACGCTCCCAAGAAGAGCGGTTCCGTTCCCGTGATGTACCGTATCACCATAGACGGATCAATAGCCCAGTTCAGTTGCAAATGCGGCATTCAGCACGACTTGTGCGACATTACAAGGAGACAGCCGAAAGGGACAACTGTATCTCGGCGGAGAAAGTGAAGAACGCTTTCTTGGGTTTGGAGATGCGGCACGAGACCTTGCTAAAAGTCTTTGACTAATGCAATGAAGACTTTACCAAGGAGGCCAGTATAGGCTTGCGAAGTCCTTCTAATTACAATTTAATGACAGAAATAGGTTTTTCCGGAGGATGTGCTAATATACTAATTCCCTATCGCACACCAATAGTATACCAAAGTGTGGGGATTGTAGAAAACAAAAATACCCATTTTTAGGGATTACCTATTCCCAAAAACAGTACGAACTTTGCAAACTAAACTATATATATACGACTTATGCAAACGACAAAGGATCATATACGTAAGCTATTGCTGAAAACAGCTCGAGAAGCCTTCCTACGGAAGGGTTTCAAGGCTGTGTCCATGCGTGAGATTTCCAAGTTGTCGGGTGTTGGTTTGAGTAACATTTACAATTATTATCCATGCAAGGATGATTTGCTGGCAGTTGTCTTACACCCACTTTTGGAGGCAGTAAACAGTATGCTGGACGACCACAATCGGCCGGAAAACCTTTCCCTTGAAGTTTTTACATCCGAAAAATATCAACGTGATTTTATGCAAGAGACAATGGGTATAGTGACTTGTTACCGCAAGGAGTTTAAGTTGCTATTCCTCCACTCACAAGATTCTCGGTTCGAGGATTATTGGGAACGATGGATTGACAAAAGCACCACTATAGGATTGGAATATATGGAGAAGATGAAAGAGCTTTGTCCGAAGTTGAATACCCGTATTTCACCTTTCTTCATTCATTTCATCAGCACTTGGTGGATCAGCATGATACGGGAAGTGGTGCTGCACGAGGAACTTTCTCTTGAGGAAATCGAGTGTTTTATTGGTGAGTATATCCGCTATAGTACAGGAGGATGGGAGAAACTCATGAATACAGGACATAAACGAGAAAAGCAAATGATTGAACATAGGAACTCATCCTATGTTGATAGGATAAAAACAATCCGCATATGAGTGTCATCAATATTATTAATAATGAGGGAATAACTCTTATACAGGGAGTAGGTGGGCTTTTTCTCTGCGAGGAATCGTGGATTAAGCAAGGTCGGGAAAGCCCTCTTTGCAAAAGGATTTTGGATAAAGAAGCCATTATAACGAAAAATGAAAGTGACGATACCGAATGTCTTCGGACAGAATTATGGGATTTACCTTAACCATCAGATGTATGAAACATCCCATTATAATAACATATTCCATAGAGCGAGTCGCCCTCTTAGGGCGGCTCGCTCTGTTTTTGAACAGAATAGATTTTTGTTCGTTTTTGAGCCA
>JBGYWU010000131.1:0-8732 GCA_041842265.1 Candidatus Limimorpha sp.
TACGACAATCCGAACGCTCTCAAGAAGTGGCTGAGCTGCAACCTTTTCACTTCAACCCCAATACCATCTCTGAAGAGGAATGGAGGCAAATTGGCCTTACCGACCGCCAAATCCGTAATATCATGAACTACAAGGACAAAGGCGGCAAATTCTACTCGAAAAACGACCTTGGCAAGCTTTACACCATTAGCGAAGAAGACTTCGCCCAGCTGGAGCCTTACATTGTGCTGCCCGATGTTTCACGAGGCACGAGCGGAAAAACGGCAAAGAAAGACCAAGATGGGAGAACATGTGAAGCCTCCAAGCCCGTCGAGAAAAAAGCCATCCCCATCGTTGACCTGAATACGGTTGACTCGGCCACTTTGGTGAACTTGCCCCAGATAGGCCCTTACACAGCCTCTCGCATCATCGAGTTCCGCGACAAATTGGGAGGCTTCGTCGACAAGGAACAGCTGCATGCCGTGAAAGGCATGGACGAGGCGCGTTTTGCCGTGATACAACCCTATGTTATCATAGGTGAGACTGAAATCCAAATGATTGACGTGAACCGCGCTGATTTCAAGACCTTGGTGAACCATCCTTATTTCAGCTACGAACAGGTGAAGCGCATTTTCGAGCAGCGCGAAAAGCGGGGTATGATCAGGAATTGGGAGCAACTGCAAGGCCTTTTTGATGACGACAATTCCTTGAACCCGCTGATGGAACGGTATGTGAAGTATTAGTTGTGCCGCCCTCGCCATCCACAGCGCAGGTGAAATACCGCTCAAAATCTTCAAAAAAAGGTCGGTTCCGACAACCTGGATGAATCGGGACACATTTGAAAGAAAATGGTTGACGGTTTTCGGATTTTTTTTATTTTTGCGCCTTATTAAATTAGAAATTCCCGCTATGCGAAAACTATATTTCACTTTGGTTCTTTTATCTTTGGTGCTGCCAAGTAGGGCAGCCTGACTCCTCATCCCTATGGACAACACCCAAACCAACCATTTGAAAGCCTACGGAGTGGCCTATTGGGTGCTGCGGCGCGAGGTGGAGATCAGTTGGCTGCTGAACTATAGGGGAGGGAGTTACCTGATCCCCTACCACGACATATTTGAGCGCGAGTGTAAGATGCGCAACGTGTCGTACAATGTCATTGCCGACACACAGGCCGATGCCATTCTTGACGAAATTGCCGACCCAGGCGTGAATATGGATGAAATTAAACTCCAAAAAGCACCCCGTGTTGCGGTCTATTCGCCCAAGAACAACCTGCCGTGGGACGATGCCGTCACCCTCGTTTTGACCTATGCTGAGATCCCTTACGATGTGGTCTATGACGATGAGGTGCTGCAAGGCGTGCTGCCCACTTACGACTGGCTCCACCTGCATCACGAGGACTTCAGCGGACAGTACGGCAAGTTCTGGGCGCGCTACCGCAACTATCCCTGGTACCAGGAAGACGTGCGCACCCAAGAAGCCACGGCACAGCGATGGGGCTTTGCCAAAGTTTCCCAGCTGAAGTTGGCCGTGGCAAAGAAAATCCGTGAGTTTGTGGCGGGAGGCGGCTACATGTTCGCCATGTGTTCAGCACCTGACAGTTTTGATGTGGCTCTTGCTGCTGACGGTCTTGATATCTGCGACTATATGTTTGATGGTGACCCTATCCGTAGCGGCGACCCGCAACGCCTCAACTATGACAATTGCTTTGCTTTTACTGACTTCTCTGTTTCAACCAATCCACAGGAATATGAAATCTCCAATATCGACGTTACACAAGGACGTTCACGTTTGGTAAATGAACAAAATGACTATTTCCTTCTATTTGACTTCTCGGCCAAATGGGATCCCGTGCCTACCATGCTCACGCAATGCCATGAGCGTTTAGTAAAGGGCTTCATGGGGCAGACTACTGCCTTTAACAAAAATTATGTGAAGCCATCCGTTGTCGTCTTGGGCGACAATGCCGCTTTGGAAGAAGACCGCTACATCCACGGCAATTTTGGCAACGGTTTTTGGACTTTTCTCGGAGGCCACGACCCTGAAGACTACCAACACATGGTTGGCGACCCTCCAACCGAACTTGACATGCATCCCAATTCACCGGGCTATCGCCTCATTTTGAACAATATTTTGTTCCCCGCGGCAAAGAAAAAAGAGCAGAAAACGTGAAATTGTTTATTTTTGCTGCCTCAAGCCGAACGGATATAGAAAAAAGCTATTAACAAACAATGATTATACTTATTTGCAATGAAGAAAAGATTATTTCTAATGATGACCTTGGCTCTGATTATGGGCCAACTCAGCGCTTCCCCCATTGACGTGAATACCGCCCGTCAATTGGGATTGAAGTATGTGCAGGGCAACGCTGGCAAGCAGGTTGCCGAACTCAACCTGGCATATACCCAAATGACCGAGAGTGGGGCCAACGCGCTCTACGTCTTCAACTTTGAAGGTGGCTACATCATCATGGCTGCCGACGACGTGGCCCAGCCCATCCTAGCTTTCGGCGAAGAGGGCTGCTTTGATGCCAGCAACATCGCTGACGGTTTGGCTTATTATCTTCGTCACTATGCCCGCCAAATCGAATATGCCGTGAGCAACAACATGACGGCTGACCTGGAAGTTGCCGAACAATGGGAGCAAATCAGAAGGTTGGGCACCATTAAAGGCAGCGGAGGCATACGCGGTAACGTAACACCCCTGATTGCAACCAATTGGAATCAAGACTATCCCTATAACTACTACTGCCCTTCGGGTCAAGGAGGCCCTGGCGGTCGTGCCTACGCAGGTTGTGTGGCTACGGCCATGTCGATGGTGATGAAATACTGGAACTGGCCCGACCATGGTGAAGGCTCGCATAGCTATACACCTTCCGGCTATCCCACCCAATCGGTCGACTTTGAGAGCACTTATTATCAGTGGAACGACATGCCCAACACGGTGAATAACAGCAACTATCAGGCTGTCGCCTTGTTGATGTACCATTGTGGTGTGTCGGTCAATATGCAGTATGGCCCCAATGGATCCGGTGCCTATTCGTATGACGTGCCTGACGCCATTAGCGACCATTTCCGTTACACTGACCAAGCCATTCGTTTGGAACGCGGTCTTTACTCCAAGTATGATTGGGAAGAACTCCTCATCGCCAACCTTCAGGAAGGGTTCCCGCTTTATTACTCCGGTGCTGATGACAATGGCGGTCACGCTTTCGTTTGCTGCGGCTACCGTGAGAGCGATCGTAAGTTCTATTTCAATTGGGGGTGGAGCGGATTCAACAACAACTATTTCGCCATAGACGCTCTGAATACCTATTCCGGCAATTTCAACCAGAATCAAGGCGCCATTTTCGACATGATTCCGGATTATGTATACAATGGCCTTGTTCCTGCTGTCGCCGACCTTGATGTTGTTGCAGAAAACGCCCAGTCAAAAAAAGGCATTGTCAGTTGGACCAATCCTACCGTTTCCCTTGGCGGCAACGCTTTGGAAAACATAGAACAGGTGGTTCTGCTTCGCAATGAACAGGAAATTTTTAGCCAATCCAATGTAGCTCCCGGAGCAGTCATGAATTTCGAAGACAACGTGCCGAACTACGACTGTTACAACTATCGCGTCTACTTCATTTCCAATGGTGTAAAAGGCCGCTCTGCCCAAATCAAATATCAGTACGGCCCATCCTGCACTTGGAAGATTGTGGGGCAAACTACCAACTTCCAAGGTTGGAATGGCGGTAAGATTCAAGTGAAGAACAGTTTCGGGACGGTAATAGATGAAATTACCATGACCAACGCTATGCCTATCAGTCGGCAAATCCGTATGCCAGAGGGTAATGTTACCTTCAATTGGGTGGCTCCCAACGTGGCTGTATCAAGCCTGACCATCAACATTAAGGACTCGTCCAACACCTCGGTGTATACCTTTTCGGGCAATTCCAACCAGATTCCCGCAACGCTTTATACGGGCGACAACGACTGTGCCGGCTGCCAGCCTCCAACGGGACTTGTTGGCAGTTATAGATGGACGTCAGAAGGCTTTGGTACACATCTTGAGTGGTCATACGATGGTGAGCCTCAGTCATTTAAAGTATATCGCAGCGAGGATGGAGCCAGTTATCATGTGATTGCTACGGTCGACAAGACTTTGAACGAATACTTCGACATGACCGATGCAGGCGACTATTACTATCAAGTTACCGCATTCCGAAGCTATTGCGAGTCCACTCCCGCATGGACAAATGACGGGTTGGATTATGTGCATGTGGAGGTAACTTCGGTAAGTGAAAATGGCAAAGACGGCCTCAACGTGTATCCCAACCCCGCCAATGCTTTGATGAGTGTTGAGGCCGAAGGGCTGCAACAGGTAACCATTTGCAATGTGATGGGGCAGGTGGTGAAGATGCAACCCTGCTCTGAGGATGGAGTGGTCGTCAATACCTCCGACCTGGCCTCTGGTATCTATACCATCAGTGTGAAAACCTCCCAAGGCACGATGACAAAGCGTTTCTCTGTCATCCACTGATTGATTTTTCGTGTGATAATAATATGCTGAATGTCAATGTTCAAGGATGAAGTGAAAGTGCTTGTTTGATGAAAGTGCATACGAAAGAAGGATTGTCATCGCGGTGCATCAGTATCGTTCAATAATGAAGTTTTTTTTACGGTATGACATCACGATATGGGACGTTTCGGAAAAAATGTCTATATTTGCACTCTTAAAAATCAGAATCTAATCTAAATTCAACCACAATGAAAAAGTATTTGATGAGTTTACTTACCTTGGTTTTCGGTATCGGGATGGCTCATGCCAATCCGGTCAGTCTGATCCAGGCCAAGTATGTGGGACAACAGTTTGTCCAAACCAATTATGAACAGTCGCGTCAGAACAGCGAGCTTACGCTGGTCTATACTGGCACTTCCAACCGCGGCGAGGCTTGCTTCTATGTGTTCAACGTAGGCGACAACGGTTTCGTCATGGTTTCGGCCGATGATTATTTCCGCCCCATCTTGGGCTATTCCAAGGAAGGCGTGTTCCCTGTTGACAACATGCCGGACGGCTTGGCATACCGTCTTAACGCAATCATTGACGGCAGGAGCGGGCGTACCGGAAACGCCTCACCTCAAGTGTCAGCTGAATGGAATCTGGTTGCCAGTACGGGTCGTTTGGTCTCGAAATATGGTGGCAAAACCTCAGAATATCTGATGAGCACCAAGTGGAACCAAGATTCGCCTTACAACCTGTTTTGCCCCGTATATGCCGGCGGTCCCGGCGGACGCTGCTATGCGGGCTGCGTAGCCACGGCCATGAGCCAAATCATGAAACATTGGAACCATCCTTTGCAAGGCACTGGCTCTTTGACTTACAACTCGGGTGGGCATGGAGAATATCCTTATATTCCGGGCCTTTCGGCAAATTTTGGCGAAACGGTCTATGATTGGGATAATATGCCCGTTAGTTTGTCCAGCGCAACTCCCCAAGCCCAAATTGAAGCTGTGGCCCGGTTGATGTACCATTGCGGTGTTGCCGTTCGCATGAACTATGCTCCTACTGGCAGTGGTGCCAATTCGCAAGATGTTCCCGGTGCAATCAGCTCATATTTCAGCTATACCAACCAGGCTGTGCAGCGTAGCAGAAACAGCTTTTCCTATTCCGATTGGTATAATATGCTGAAGGAGCAAATTGACTTGGGTTGGCCTGTGTATTACTCGGGTTGTGATGCAACCCCACCTCCGAATGGCCCGGGATGCCACGCTTTCGTATGCGATGGTTACGACGATGCGGGTTTGATGCACTGGAACTTTGGATGGGGCGGCTCAGGTGACGCCTTCATCGATTTCGATGAAATTGAGTATTCGGCATCATACGATGCTGCCATCATCAACTTTGTTCCTGCCCAAGTCTATAATAGCACTGCACAAGCTCCCACCAACTTCACTGTAACTCCTGCCGCCAACAATGAACTCAAGGCAACGTTGTCGTGGACCAATCCTTCGAAGACTTTGAACAATACCAATCTCACTTCCATTGACCAGATTGTTGTTGTTCGCGATGGCCACATCATCTATACTGAGGATAATGTTGCACCTGGTGTCACTATGACCATTACGGATAATGAAGTGCCTCGCTTCGATATCTTCGAATACGCAGTTTATGCCGTTTGTAGTGGCTCGCATGGTAAAATTGCCGCTGTTGGCAACGTCAGCTTCGGCCCCGCTTGCGGTTGGACGATCAATATCACTCAAGCGGCAATGAATGGCTTCCGTGGCGGAGCCATCCATGTCTACAATGCTACGGGTAAGGAAATCGCACTTGTTACCACCACCAATTCCAGCGTTCAGTCCATCCCAGTTGAAGTTCCGGTTGGCCATGTCTCATTCGCTTGGTCGCCTCAAACTTATGGTGACTCTTTCAACATGGGCTTTGTTGTTAAAGACGCGCAGAACCAAACTGTTTATTCTTATTCCGGACAATCATCCGATTTGGTTGCTGGTGTTTTCTATGATAGCAATAACACTTGCGGCAACCAGGTGGGCACCGCATGCCCCACAAACCTTATTGCCGTAGTCGACGATGTGAATCCGACCAATATCCATGTTTCTTGGGATCCCGTCCCCGATGCTGATGGCTACGGTTATTCTGTCTATCGTGACGGCATGCTTTATCGCTTGTTCCCTAACGCCACCTCATTTGTCGATGAAAACGTCCAAATCGGTGGCCACTGCTATTACGTGGGTTATTTCTATTTTGGTGGAGAAAACGGTACGTATTCCAACGAGTCTTGTGCTTCTGCTGGCGACTGCTATGCTCCTAGAGATTTTACATTCGAGTATGTGGGTGACAATTACAGGATCAAGTTGATGTGGCAAAAACCAGAACCTCATGACGGCCTTTCGGGTTACTATCTGTTCAGAAAGTATGGCGATAATGGCACATACGAGAGAATCAAGCTGTTGAATGCTACTGCTACTTCATATACCGACAATACGACAAACCAAGAAGGCCATTATTTCTATAAGCTTTACGCCTACTATCAGAGCTTGGATTGTTTCTCTGCTCCAGCCGCTTGGATTTATGACCCCAACCGGTTCTATCTGCATGTCTACTATTCGCCAGACGATGTCAATGAACAGAGTTCGAATCGCATTTCCATCTTCCCGAATCCTACCACAAGCCGCTTCACCGTGGAAGGTGAAGACATGAACCATATTGCGGTTTACAATTTGATGGGTCAAAAGATATACGAGATGGCATGCCAAGGCGAATCAGCCGACATTAACCTAGGCAATTCTGAGGCCGGTGTCTACATGGTGCGTATCTCCACTGTCAATGGCGAAGTTACCAAACGCATTACGGTTGTCAGATAATCTTGTCTGTAACCTAGAACAAAAACGGTTGCTTCTTGTGAGGGGCAACCATTTTTGTTCTATGATGAACTCCCATTTAGGAATCTGCTCTTTCCCATACTTCAAAACGATAGGAGTAGTCCACCTGAGGGTCGTCGTCAATCACCTCAAGGTCAACAAGACTCCATTCGTCAAAATTGATGAATGGGAAGAAGGTGTCGGCTTCAAATTCCTTGTCCAAGCGCGTCAGGTAGAGTCGGTCAGCCTTAGGTAAGAATTGCTCGTAGACGCTGCCGCCCCCCATGATGAAAACCTCTTCCTCGTTTTGCGCCATTTCAATGGCTTGTGGAATGGAAGTGGCGAGCTCGTAGCCTTCGGGAGCTTTGTCTAGACGGTCGGAGATGACAATGTTGCGACGGTTGGGCAGGGCTTTTTGTCCGGGCAGAGAAAGCCAAGTGTTGTGTCCCATGATGACACAGTGCCCCGAGGTCACTTTCTTGAAGTGCTTCAGGTCGTTGCCGTTGTGCCAGATAAGCTGGTTGTTGATGCCAATGGCGCGGTTAGCGGCCATGGCGACGATGATGGAAATTGTCATTATCGGTGAATCATTGATTGTTTATTCAGTTAATTATTCCTTTAGAGGCACGAACGCGTTTCTAAATCTATAATCTATACCGAAACCTCGCCTTTGATGGCAGGCCATGGGTCGTAATTTTCCAAAGTGAAGTCATCGAAATTGAAGCCAAAGATGTCCTTTACCTCAGGATTGATTTTCATCGTAGGCAGAGGTCTGGGGCTGCGCGACAGTTGTGTTGTCACCTGTTCGATAAGGTTGTTGTAGATGTGCACATCGCCGAATGTGTGCACAAAATCGCCCGGCTGCAAGTCGCAAACTTGTGCCATCATCATGGTGAGAAGGGCATAGGAGGCGATGTTGAACGGCACGCCGAGAAACACATCGGCACTGCGCTGGTAGAGTTGGCACGACAACTTGCCATCGACCACATAGAATTGGAAAAAGGCGTGGCAGGGAGGGAGGGCAGCTTTTCCCGCCGCTACATTGGCCGTGAAATTGTTCGAATGTTCGTCGGGCAGGACACAGGGATTCCAAGCGGTGACGATATGCCGACGGCTGTCGGGATTTTCCTTGATGTTCTTCGCCACTTCCTCAATCTGGTCGATGCCTTCGTTGTTCCAATTGCGCCACTGCGATCCGTAAACAGGGCCAAGGTCGCCCTTGGGGTCAGCCCACTCGTCCCAAATTGTGACCTTATGGTCGCGCAGGTATTGGATGTTGGTGTCGCCCCTAAGCAGCCACAACAGTTCATAGATGATGCTTTTCAAATGCACCTTTTTCGTCGTTACCAAAGGAAACCCTTCAGAGAGGTTGAAACGCATCTGGTAGCCGAA
>JBGYWU010000132.1:0-3070 GCA_041842265.1 Candidatus Limimorpha sp.
ATATCCGTGTTGATGAGAATCTTCTCGACTACATTGAAATCAAGGTGAAAGACAGGGAACTGCTGTTGGGCAAAAAACAGTTGTTTAACAGCACCCGCCTCAATTCTACCCAGTTTGTCATCGAAGTATCCGCTCCCAGTTTGGAAGAGCTGAACTTGGCGAGCAGTGGAGCTTTTACATTCCATAGTCCGATGAATGTCAATAATTTGGAAATTAATCTGGCAGGTTCTGGCAACGTGTTCTTTAAAGAGGGGACTCATATCGGAAAGTTGGAGCTGAGCTTGGCCAGTTCGGGAAGTGTGCTTTTCCCAGAACTTAGTTCCGAGGAAGTTGAACTAGATGTGGCTGGATCTGGCAGCGCGAAGATTGAGGGTGGCAACATTAATGAGTTGGATGTTTCCATTGCGGGATCAGGCTCTCTTGAGTCGTATGCCGAACTGACCAAGCTTGAAGTCAACATAATGGGTTCGGGCGGTGTAACCGCTAAGGTCAACGAAATGCTCAAATACGGCATCGTCGGTTCGGGGCAAGTAAGATACTATGGTAATCCCAAAGTGGAAGGCGACAAGATTGGCAGCGGAATGGTGAAGCAAATCAATGCTCCGAAACGTTGATGTCTATAGACACATTAAACACTTTTTCATATCCTTGTAATGAGAAACGGCTGACCTCAGAGGGGCCAGCCGTTTTCTGTTGTTATGGGTATTGTCCATTAACGGAACACGGTAACGCGCTTTACTCCAAAGCCACTTTCCGTGTAGATGCGTACCAGGTAGATACCTGAGCCGAATGGGTTCATGTTGATGATTTCCGTGTCGTGCTTCGTCTCCATGTCGAACACCACTTGGCCGAGTTCGTTTGCAATGGTGATGCGCCGCATGCCATCCGCCTCGATAGTGACATTGCCGTTGGTCGGGTTTGGAAAGAGGCTGGCTTTCACGCCAAACTCGTTCACATCAGTGGAGTTCTTCACGTTGATGTTCAGTGTGCCGTTGCCGTTGTTGCAAGGAGAAACGGGCATGGCGGTCAATACGACATCGCCCTTGAAGGTCTCGCTCCAGGTAACCGCAACGGATTTGCCATCGTTGGTGGGCGTGAGTGAGGCGGCTTCTTCAGGTGCGATGCTGAAGTTGGATACGATACCGTTGGTCACCGTGTAGGTGGAAGAAGGTGTTAGGAATACATCCAATTCGTTGTTTCCGCTGATTTCGGGTTGGGCATCGAATGGAAGTACTTCCACGGCGATGGCCTGCATGGGCTCAATTTCACAGCCGTTGGCGTCGGTTACCCTGACCACTGCATCGGCAATAGAATAGGAAGGAGCGAGGGCCAGCGTGTAATTGTCGCTTTCTGAGGTGAAGCCTTCTGAGGATTGCATTTCAACAGTGTAAGGTGCTACCCCTGTGAAGCTGAACTCAATATTCACGCTCTCGCCTTCGCAGATGCTTTCGGGTACTTCACCGATAGTAATTGTTGGAGCAGGATGGGCGTTCACGGTGAATGTGAATTCGCCTTCTTCAAATGTCAGGTGGCAAGTCTGATTGGAAAGTGAAGTGATGTTGTATACGGTTTCACCAACCGTAGCAGTGCCAAGCTCAATGTATGTTGTTCCGGCATACAACTCGTATTGCGTTCCATTCACGGTGGCACGGAAGTCGGGATTGGTATTCGGCCCATTGGAAGACTGTCCCGAGAGCGTGAAATTCATTTTGACCGTTTCGCCTTCGCAAAGTTCAACGGTTTCGGCGGTCAAAGTCATTTGGGGAAGAGGCTCCATGTTAAAAGGATACTCGAAAGTAATGGCCCCGCAGCCGGGCGAAACGGCAAAAGCGGTCAGGGTAACGCCGTTGGCAATGTCGCCAAGGCCAGGGGTGTAGGTGGTTTCCAAGGAGGAGGCATCGGCAAATTCGCCATCTCCGGAGGTCAGCCATTGGAATGACATGTATTCTCCTTGAACGTCCACGGCGATGAGTTGTGGATCGGAGACAGCGCAGTAGAAATAATCGATGAGTGCTTCGGAAATCACCACATTGTCTATGATATTCACGGTCATTTGGTCTGAAATTGTCTCTCCGTTTCCGTTGATGGTAAGGGTCAGCGTGGCTTGACCATTGGCAATATCTTGTGAGCCGGGAGAATAAATAGGCGTGTCACATGAAGCGTTGTCGAAGGTACCATCTCCGGAGGTAGTCCATTGCATGGTCTGGTAATGAATGGCGTAGCCCACGATTTGGGCATCGTTGCCTTTGCATACGGTAACATCGTTGCCGGCAGTGCACATCATGATACGGTCGGCGGGTAGGTTGATGTAGTCAATCCAGCCGCAGTCGCTGCCATTGTTCACCGCACCGTCTTTGGTGTATGTCCATTTGTAGGTGTGGGTACCCGCACTAACTGAATAGGTGGCTTTCGTCCAATCCACGTTGCCCGACCACGTGCCTCGCTCGATGTTGTCGATATAGAAGCGGAGTTTGTCGTAATTGGTTTCCGACGACACCTTGTAATAGAAGGAGATTTCGTCTTCGGTGCCTGCTTCGTGGGTAAGTGTCAAGGAGGTGGATCCGTTGTCGCCGATGGCTCCCGATTTTACGCAGTATTGGCCTTCGTAAGGCTGTTCGTTGACAACAGTCCAAGGTGCTTGGTTGTCATTGGTCCAACCTTCTCCAAGAATGCCCGATTCAAAGTCTTCGATGACAAGGCCGACTTTCACAAGGTAGTCTTTTGTCTCAAAGTAATGTCCTGAAGCCACGGAAAGCAAAAGCGGGCAGTTGTAGCCAATCGGGGTGTCTTCGCTGACAGTGATGTCGAAAACTGCGGTCTGGCTTCCGCCTGCATTCACATGGTTGAAGTGGACGGTGTTTTCAGCGATGGTAAGGTAGGGGGAAAGCATCTGCAAGTTGGCTGTAGTGGAGGCGGCGTTGCTGTGGCCGTTGTTCTCGATGGGGAAGTTGAGTTGTGCGGTCTCGCCGGCATCGAGGCGACCGTTGCCATTGCCGTTCACCTCGATGATGGTCATATTGCCTAATTTGAAAATGGGAGCAAAAGCTTTCAAGCTAAAGTTGCTTACATA
>JBGYWU010000133.1:0-2923 GCA_041842265.1 Candidatus Limimorpha sp.
GCGAGATGTAGCCCTTATCGGCATAGAGCTTACCGAATAGGTCTTTAGTCAAATCATTGAATACCTTTGGATTGCGGTCATCCACATTGGCTTTGGTAAGCGCGAAATTGAGCAGTTCTCCTCGATCATTGCACAGTAAATGGAGCTTGAAACCATAGTACCATCCCATCGTACTCTTGCCCTTATGAGCGTACCCCTTGAAGACGCGATTGGAGAATTGTCGCTTGTTTTCGCAGACAGGGATACGCGTGGAATCGATGAACGTGATGCCTGTGCATTCTCCCATCAAAGCCAATTTAAGGAAGAGCAGCAAGGGGATGGCCACGCGTGGCATCCGTTCTACAAAACGGGTGTAGGAGAGTAGATCGGGAAAGTCGTCGATTAGCTTTTCGCGCACGAAGTTTTGACGTCTCTATCGTTTTGGGTTTGTACACTGGCGAAGATGGTCTCAATGTGCTTTCGGAAGTGTTTGTGGTTCCAAGAAGGCGGTTCCCAATCACACGATTTCCGATGAAATCCTTGCAGGTTTCGAGAATTCTGACGAAATTTGCTATGGAGTTGCACATAAGCAGAACAAGAATAGTCAACGGTGTGGATACCACGGATCTGTTCATAATCTGCGAGTTGCGCTGCTTTTCTGCTTTTAATAGTTGGAGAATGAATTCAACCAACGGGTAATGTTTCAAATAAGATGATTGACAAGAAGAGGATTTTATTAGGGTTTCTCCTGATGTTGATAACCCATGTGATGGCGTATGCCAATACGCTCAATGCAAGTAAAGCCATTGCCATTACACAAGTTTATGGTGATGGCGTAAGAATGGTGGCTGTGGCTTTGGAATATGCAAAGCCTGTATCTGGCAGTGATTTCTCCACTTCCGATTTTCAGATAGATGGCCGTACCGTTACCGCAGTGTTTGCAAGTAATTCGGTTGGCTTGACCGATAACGCAGATAAAGGTAAGTATATCATCGTACAGCTCTCGCCCGATGACGAAGGTGTTTCATTGGCCTACAAAATGAAGATGGACAATGCCACTACGAGCAGTACTCCCAAGCAAGGAGGAAAGAAATGGGTGGCAGGCGACAAACTGGCGGACAACTTGGCTTATGCGGATGCTCAAGCAACAGTGGTTCAGAAAGGTGGAAGGATGATAAGGACCACCGAGGTGAAAAATCTGGTTGTAGATGATTTTCAACAGTTGACTTTTAAAGATGCAGAAACAGGCAAAACATTGAAGTATAATCTTTTCGTACCTAAGAATCCTGGCTGCGAGCCTTTGCCGTTAGTGTTGTTTATGCATGATGCAGGAGTGACGAGCGAATATCATCGTGCGACACTTTTCCAAGGTTTGGGGGCTGTGGTATGGGCAAGTCCGGAGGAACAAGCCAAGCGGCCTTGCTTCGTATTGGCACCGCAATATGACGAGATTATCGTCGATGACAATGCACAGACCTCACCGATGATGGAGACAACGATTCATTTGATTGAGCATCTGTTGAAACAATACAAGATAGATGCCAGCCGTATTTATACGACAGGACAGTCGGGTGGTTGCATGATGTCTATTGCTATGAACATCAAGTATCCCGATTTCTTTGCGGCTGCATATCTTGTTGCAGGACAGTGGGATCCTGGTTTGGTTGCTCCGCTTGCCAAGAAGAAATTGTGGATTATGACCTCTGTTGACGATTTAGGGGCTTTCCCCGGCGAAAATGCCATAACAAAACGCTTGGAGACAGAAGGAGCCAAGGTGAGCCGGGCATGGTGGAATGCTACATGGAATGCCCATCAATACCGTTTTGCCTACGATAAGATCGTTTCAGAGTGTAACCCGATCAAGTACACCGTTTTTGAAAAGGGAACAGTTTTCTTGCCTGGTGCGGAGACAGCAGGGGCAAGCGGCCACCGCAACACGTGGCGTGTGGCATACAGCATCGAACCTATTAGAGAATGGCTCTTTGAGCAAAGAAAATAAACCTTTGTCTGGTGTCTGGGCTCCTTGAACATGAGTGTTCAGGATATAAGGGAAGTGAGACCAAGTTGTGTAAATCGACAATTGCAAATGAATTTAGCGGAAATCATCGAGCGTTCCAAAAGAATACGTGAACGCTATCACGAGTTGGAGTTGGAGCATCATGGCAGCCATTGGACGGTGGAAGAAGATGCTTTGGCCTATCTTACCGATGCGGGTTTGGTGGGTCGGAATATCATGACCGAGCAAAGCCGTTGGGGAAAGGCCAACACGGAATCTCGTAGTGTTCTCAAACATAAGTTAGGAGAAAATATCTGGTGGCTTATTATCTTGGCGGAAAGGAATGGTATTGATGTCCAACAAGCTGTGGAAGACTTTTTGGGTAAAACGGAAAAACTCTTGGAGGTCTGAATGTTCAACCTTGCCGCATTGCACAGGCATACAGCTGTTTTCTTTTCTACGTGTCCGGTAAACTTGAGTAGCGAATTAAGGCTGGAAACCCTTTTGAGGTTTCTGGCCTTTTTGCTGTTTTGCGGCTGAAAACAAACAACAAGCAGCATGAGTAAAAGTGGGCGGCAATAACCAACCGGGAGTTTGAGGGTCCTGGTTTTGCATCTTCTGTATGCTGATGCCATGGAGCGTTGTTCCTGTTCGGCCACACCGCGGTGTCGGCGCGGTGATGTCGCGGAAGTGGAGCAACAACTCCGCGGTGTCAGCGCAACGACACCGCGGAATGATTCGGAGGAGTTGCCGGCAGCTGAGGGGGTGATTACCGCCCATTTGAAGCAAAACTCAAGCAAACGAAGCAAATCTGAAGCAAATCTGAAGCAAAACTCAAGCAAAATCCAAGCAAAATCCAAGCAAACGAAGCAAATCTGAAGCAAAATCCAAGCAAACGAAGCAAATCCCCTCCCCCTTTCTTCCCCCTCCCTGTTCTCCCCCGTCAAC